>JAEZCJ010000001.1 GCA_023433615.1 Bacillota bacterium
CGCAAAAAAGCCGCAGGGCGGAAGATCGCCGCTGCGGCAAGTCATAAGCTCGCGACTAGACGAGCGGAATATCGTTTGAACCGATGGCCTGCAGTGCCAGTCGAGCATCTGCCGCGTCATAATTTCCGTCGCCGTTGATGTCCTTCCAAGGCGAATCACCCGCGATCAGCTTCACGATCTCTTCGAGCGTGACGATACCGTCTGCGTTCGCGTCGACCGCCAGCATGCCAGGCAGGACGAGTAGACTGACATCGACTGCGGATGCGTCATGGTAGACCGTCCCGGCGAAGCTCGCAGTTAGCTTCAGCTCCCCTGCCTCGACATGATCGATCGTATAGGACGCCGTTCCGTCCGACAGCTCCATCGCGATCGGTGCCTGTCCATTGATCGCGAGCAGGATCACTCCGGATGCGACGGGCTCGCCTTCGCTCGTCAGAGCGGCCGTCACCGTCAAGCTCTGGCCGTGCACCGGCGTCGTATCGGAGAAGCTGATCGACAATTCCGTGGCATGCTTCACGGTCTCCGCCGCCGTAACGGCGATATTGACCGCGGACGATACGACAGCGCTGTGGTTCTCGTCGCCGACGTAACTCGCCGTGACGACGTGCACGGAGACGGAAGCGCTTAGTCCATCCGTCTCGATCACCACGATGCCGTCCGCGTCGGTGACGCCCATCCCCAGTATGATATCGCCATCGTTGAAAATAATCGCGGCACCTTCCAGCGCCTCGCCGTCTACCGTCAAGGAAGCTGTCAACGATACGGTGTCGCCGTACGTAATATGCGAAGCTGAGGCTGACAGCGATAAAGCAGGAACTGCCTGCGCTACCGTCACGTTGATCGCCGATGACTCGGCGGCCAAGTAATTCAAGCTGCCTGCGAATTCCGCCGTCAAGGCGTGAGAACCTGCGGCAAGCGCGTACGTCTCATATCGCGCGATGCCGTCTGCGTCCGTCGTATCCGTCCCCATCACAATCCCGTCGCTCTTGAAGACGACGGTCTCGCCCGGCAGCGCCGTTCCATCGAACGCAAGCGCCGCTTCGACCGTGACGGTATCGCCGTATGTAATGGACGAAGACGATGCTTGCAGCTCGATCACGGGCTCTCCCTGAGCAATCGTGATGCCAAGCTCTCTGCTGGAGGATAGATACCTCGCATCTCCCTCATAGACCACGGTTATCGTATGGTAACCAGCATTCAGTTCATTCGCCGTGAACGTTGCGGCCCCGCTTCCGTCCAGTTGCACGGTCTCTGACACGCCGGCGCCGTTCGAGAACGTCACCGATCCGGTCGGTATCGCCTCGCCCCAATAGGAGACCGTTGATGTGAACGTGACGGACTCGCCGTAGGTGGCCGTCTCCTGCGAGGATGCAAGGGCGGTTATTGTTATACCCTTACCGACCGTCACAGCGCTTCCTGCCGAGTTGCTGGCAGAGAAGCTCTCGTCGCCGCCGTATGAAGCCGTCCATACCTGCGTACCAGGCAGCAATTCAGCGATGGTCCATACAGCTGTCCCATTGCCCAGCTCCACGGGTTCGCTCACATCAACGCCATTCGTGAACGTAACCGAGCCTGTAGGCGATCCGCCGCCTTCCGGAGTTACCGCCGCAGTCAGCGTGACGGTATCGCCGTAGCTCGGATTCGCCGGTGTGATCGTCAACGCGGTCGCGCTGTTCGCGGGCTGGATCTCGATCGCTTGAACCGCCGAGCTCGCGGATAAGAAGTCCGTATCGCCGGCATATGCGGCATGGATCTGATGCGTGCCGATATCCAGCCAGGTCGGCCCTTCCAGCGTCAACGACGCGACGCCTGAACCGTCCACATGCGCAGCCCCGAGGAGTGCCCCGTCCGCATGGAAGCCGACAGGTCCGATCGGCACCGCGCCGTACTGGCTCTCGACCGTAGCGCTTAGCGTAATCGGCAGGCCGTAACGAATCGGCTCAGCGATCGCATCCAGCGTGACGGTCGTCTGTACGGGAGCGACGTTCATCGTGACCGGCTGCGAATTGCTGGGTTCATATTCGTCCGTCCCGCTGTATGCTGCCGTCAGCGTGTGCGATCCGGTGTCGAGCATGACCGCGCTGATCTCGGCGCTTCCCTCTACGACTTCCACGGTGCCGAGCAAGATGCCGTTGTCATAGAAGTCGACGGTATCCCCCAACCAATCAATCGCCGGCGTAACGTTCGCCGTCAGCGTGACGGACTCGCCGTAGGAGACGGTCGCATGCGAGGATGCCAAATCGATCGATGTGGCTAACTTGCCGATCGTCACTTCCGTCCCCGCCGAACTGCTGGCCGAGAAATTCCCGTCGCCGCTATACGAAGCTACCCATTCATCCGTTCCGGACGGCAAATCATTGGATATCCATGCAGCGGTTCCATTGCTCAGCTCCACCGTCTCGTTCACGTCCGCGCCATTCGTGAACGTGACCGTGCCCGTCGGCATACCGTTGCCTTCCGGAGTTACCTCCGCAGTCAGCGTGACGGTATCGCCGTAGCTCGGATTCGCCGGCGCGATCGTCAACGCGGTCGCGCTGTTCGCCGGCACAATCTCGATCGCTTGAACCGCCGAGACTGCGGACGCGAAGTTCGCATTGCCCGCAAACGACGCGTGTATGTCATGCGTCCCCGCTGCGAGCCAGGACGGCCCTTCGAACGTGAATGCTGTGCTGCCCGTTCCATCCGCTACTCCGGAGCCGAGCAATGCTTCACCTGCATAGAAATCTATCGAGCCGCTGGGCAAGACGCCCGTCCCGCTCTCGACAACCCCGCTCAACAGGATCGGCATCCCGTAACGAATCGGCTCAGCGATCGCATCCAGCGTGACGGTCGTCTGCACGGGAGCGACGTTCATCGTGACCGGCTGCGAATTGCTGGGTTCATATTCGTCCGTCCCGCTGTATGCTGCCGTCAGCGTGTGCGATCCGGTGTCGAGCATGACCGCGTTGATCTCGGCGCTTCCCTCTACGACTTCCACGGTGCCGAGCAAGATGCCGTTGTCGTAGAAGTCGACGGTATCCCCCAACCAATCGATCGCCGGCGTAACGTTCGCCGTCAGCGTGACGGACTCGCCGTGCTCCGCTTCGGTCTTTGCCGCAGTAAGCACGATGCCCGTTACCTGCTTGGCCGCGGCGGCGTTCACGGTGATGGACGCATTCGATTCGCCGCCGCTGCCGTTGACAGACGTGACATAGAAGGCATGCGATTCATTCGGCGTCAACCCGTTAAATAGGTAGGCGGTACTCGTCGTCGTATCCAGCGGGTTGCCATCCATATACACGCGATAATGCGCGTGCTCGGGTGACGAATCGGCGTTCCACGTCAGCTGCACCGCTCCCGATGCCGGTACGGCCGTGAGTCCTGTCGGCGCGTTGGTATTGAAGTAACGAATTTCATTGACGCGAGCATAACCGCTTGTGAACAGACCCAGCTTCTGGTAGAAGCCCGGCGTAACGGGATAGTATCGCGCTGTCGGCTCCGTATCGACGGCGAACGAGCCGGAACCGAGCTGTACCCAATCCGTAGTAATGTCGTGTTTGACATCCGTGCTGAACGTCCCTGCCGCCGCAGCGCTGGACACAATCTGGAATCCAGTAATATAGGTGCTGCTCGGCAGCGTGAATCGGAACCAAGGATTCGTCAGGTGCGCCTCCCAATAAGTAGCTGTATTGCCGTCATTCGCATACGAAGGCGAGGTCCCGCCTGCGGATCCGCTCGAAGTCAACGTCGTCCCGGACGGCAGCGCCATGCCGAGCAGTGTCACGCCTGATGCTTCTGCCGGTACCGGCAGCCACGCTAATCCAATCGCGATGCACAGCCACGCCAGCCCCAATCTCCGCAGCTTTGCTCGAAGCCATCTTTTCATCAACCAATACGCTCCTATCATGTCAATCTATTACGATCAATTATACTAGATATTTGACAGGAATTGGCTATATTTCGACGCGATTTTACATAAAATTTGTACACGCGCTCCCTGCAAACAACGCAAACAATCCCGGACGCCAACGAAGGTTTCCGGGATTGCCTCTTCATGCTCGATTATTTAATTTCGGCTTGCAGGCCATGCTTGGCGAATACGTCTGCCAGCGCCGCCTTCGCCTCTGCCTCGTCCGGGCCGTGTACGTCGAGCTTGTACGCCTGTCCGGTCACCAGCGTGACGCTAAGGCCGAGTATGCTCTTCACGTCGATCACGCGATCGTCCACGCGAAGGACAATGCTCGAGCTGAATTTCGTTGCGGTCTGGTTAATGTCGACAATGACTTTCGTATCGATTGCGCTCATGGTATTGTCCCTCCACAATATGAATTCCTCCTCATTATAAGCGTCGGGCCCCTTTATGAAAAGCCTTACATTTCAATCAGCTGCCTGCGCTCGTGACAGGTTGTCATCTTTTTTGTCATCTTCTCCGATTGGCATATCCCGCCGCAGGCATGCTTCGTTATAATAAGAAGATAAACATTCCACGCCAGAGAGGAATCTACCGTCATGCTAAGAATCGTAATCGCGGATGACCAGCGGCTGCTTCGGGACGGAATCGCGACGATTCTGTCGCTCGAGGAGGATCTAGACGTTGTCGGCGCAGCCGAAAATGGGCTGGAGGCCGTCCAGATGGTCCGGTCGCTCTCGCCAAAGATCGTGCTGATGGACATCAAGATGCCCGTACAGGACGGCATCGAGGCGCTGAAGACGATTAAGGCTGAGATGCCCGAGGTCAAGGTTATCATGCTGACCACCTTCGCCGAGGACAAGTTCATCGTCGAGGCGATGTCCGCCGGCGCCGACGGCTTCCTGCTTAAGGACATGCCGTCCGAGCGCGTCGTCCAGACCGTACGGGACGCCGCGGCCGGACAGCTGATGCTGCCATCCTCGATTGCGGCCAAGCTGGCCGCGCGCCTCATGACGCTGACCAACGTAAAGGCAGACGTGTTCGACGAAGCGAAGCTGAAGCGCGACGGACTGCTGTTCACGGACCGCGAGCGCCGCATGATTCTCCTCATGATCGACGGTTCAAGCAATAAGCAGATTGCGGCTTCGCTCTTCATGAGCGAAGGCACGGTGCGCAATTATATAAGCGTCATCTATAACAAGATCGGTACGAATGACCGGCAGGCCGCGGTTCAGCGGCTGAGGGAGCTGCTGCTGTGACATTGCGCAGCTTGCATCGCTGGGCCCTGCTGCTACTCGCCGCATCGCTCCTCCTGCCCGTATTCGCGGGTGCGGTCTCCGCCGACAGCCGCTATCCGAAGGATGAGCTCATTCTTCGGTTCTTCGTGGACGGCTGGGAAGTCCATTGGGGCGACGATCCCCGTTCGGGCGCGGACTGGGAGACGCTCACGAGGGAACATCTCCAATCGCTGGAGCGCTACGAGGGCATGCTGTGGCTCCGCCGCACGATGACGGGGATCGAGCGGCATGACACCCATATTTTCCTCCATCATATGAAGTACGTTGAAGCCTATATGGACCACGCTCGCGTATATGCCTTCAATATGGAGGAGCAGAATCACCGCATCAATCCTTATATGAAGGTCCATGCGGTGCCGATCTCCCAGGATGACGAGGGCCGGCTGCTTGAGCTGCGCTTGAAGTGGGACCGCATCCCGATGAATCCCGTCTGGAACTTGGTCGGCAGCCGCGAGACGATCATCTTCGACCTGCTCAACTACGAATGGAAGCGCCTGATGTACGCCGTGCTCTGCCTGGCACTCGGGCTCGGCTCGCTCGGGCTGTTCCTCCGCCGGCTCAAGGAGCGGATCTATGGCTGGTTCGCGCTGCTCTGCCTATCGGCCGGCGTCGGATTCGTGCTGCTCAGCTCAACCCCGCAGTGGTTCATTAACCTCGATCCGGTCTACTACTGGCGGGAGCTGCTGCTGCCGCTGGCGATGCTCGCCTTCATCGGCTTCTATGGCGAAGCGCTCGGACGCTCTCGCAGCCCGATCTATACGCGGACGATCGCGATCGTGCTGGGCTTCCTCCTGGTCGAGACCGCAGTCGCGGTCCTGGACGATACCTGGTACGGCTACATGTGGACATTCGGCATGGCGCCGCTCTTCATCGGCGTGTTCAGCATGATTACGTATACCTTGGTCCAATTCATTCTCAAGAATCGGAGCCAAGAGGCTGCCTGGTTGACGGCCGGCTACGTAATCCTGGTCGTCTCCTGCATGGCGCACTTAATGATCAACATGACCGTTCAAGGCCGCATTATGCTGGATCTGGTATCGCGAGGGATGCAGGACACCATCGTGAACATCCTGCCGACAGGCTTCATGCTGTTCATCGGCTGCTTGGCGATGGTGCTGCTGCTGCGCTTCTCGGGCGTCTACCGGCAGTTGAAGACGTACGCGGATGCGCTCGCGCACAAGAACGAGACGCTCGCGCAGTTCGACCGGCTGAAGGACGACTTCCTGCAGAACACGTCCCACGAGCTGCGCACGCCGCTGCATGGCATCGCGGGCTTGTCGGAATCGCTGCTCGCCGGCGCGGCCGGTCCGGTGAACGAGCGGACGCGCGCGTCGCTCGGCATGATGCTGGGCAGCGCCAATCGGCTGCTCCATCTCGTCAACGATATTCTGGACTTCAATCGGCTGAAGCATGAGGATATCCGGATCGTGCCTCGGGTTGTCGATCTCCGCCAAAGCGCCGAGACCGTCATGACGATGCTGACTCCTCTCACGGCGGCCAAGGGCTTGACGTGCCGCATCGAGATCGAGGAATCCGGCCGATACGTGCTGGCAGATGCCGCGAGACTGGAGCAGATTCTGTACAACCTGCTGGGCAATGCCATCAAATATACGCCGGACGGCTCCGTGACGATCCGGGCAACGGCTGCGGACGACGGGAGCGGCATGGCGGCGATCGCCGTCATCGATACGGGACGAGGAATCGACCCGGAAGCGGCGGCTCGGCTGTTCGAGCCCTTCGCATCCTCTGACGGCTCGAGCGGCACCGGGCTTGGCCTGGCATTGACGAAGCGGCTCATCGAGCTGCATCGCGGCGAGATTCGCATCGGGCCTGCGGAGCACGGGCGCGGGACGCGCGTCGATTATACGCTGCCGCTCGCCGACAGCGCGGCACTCGAAGGGGCTTACGCAGCCGGGAATTTACAAGCCGGCAGCGGAGCGGCCGCCCGCGAGGCGCTGTTCAGCGAGCATGCGCGGTTATTCCCGAGGTGGACGAGCGATTCGGAGGAGCCGGCGAGCCCTGCTGCGGCTGCGGAAGCTGAGCCCGAGGCCGGATCTGGTGCCGAAGCGGAGGAGGAGGCCGCTGCACAGGCTCCGCTCCATCCGATCATTCTGATCGTCGACGATGAGCCGGTGAACGTGCAGGTGCTGTACAACTTCTTCAGCGGCAAGCCGTATCGCGTGGAGCATGCGCAATCCGGAGAAGAGGCGCTTGCGCGGCTTGCCGGCGAAGAGCGGCCCGCGCTGCTGCTGTTGGATATTATGATGCCGGGCATGAACGGGTACGAGGTGTGCCGGCGCATCCGGGAGAGATGGACGCCGAGCGAGCTGCCCGTCATCCTCCTGTCCGCGCGCAGCCGCGTATCCGATCTGACCAACGGCTTCGACGCAGGCGCGAACGACTACGTGCCGAAGCCGTTCGCGCAGGGCGAGCTGCTCTCGCGCGTCGAGACGCAGCTCAAGCTTGCTGCGTTCCATCAATCGCTCGATTCGCTGGTGCAGGAGCGGACGAAGGAGCTGGAGGAGAAGAGCGAGGCGCTGCTCGGCTCGTTCAAGGAGACGGCGGAGGCCCTCGCCGAAATCTCCGTGCTCGAGGAACGCAGCCGGATCGCGCACGAAATCCACGACGTTGTCGGGCATACGCTGACCGCCGCCGTCGTGCAGCTGGAGGCGGCACAGAAGCTCGCGCCGCGGAGTCCCGAAGACAGCCTGCTTAAGGTGGCCGGCGCGCAAGAGCTCGTCCGCAAGGGATTGGACGATATTCGCCGGTCCGTCCGGCTGCTCAAGGATGACGGCTATTCGTTCGACCTTAGCTACGAAGCACGCGAGCTGATCGATGAGATGGAACTGCACACCGGCATCCGCATCGAGACGGATATCGATATCCCGCCGATGGACGGCATCCTGCAGAAGGTGGTCTACCACGCGCTGCAGGAAGGCCTGACGAACGGCATTCGGCACGGCGCCTGCGATTGGTTCCGTTTCACGCTTACCCAAGCGGACGGCCAGCTGCGCTTCCTGCTCCTCAATGACGGACTGTCTTACGGCGACGCGAAGCCGGGCTTCGGCTTATCCGCGATGATGGAGCGCGTCCACCTGCTCGGCGGCGAGATGACCGTCGGCCAGCCGCCCGCGCACGCCGGCAAATCCGAAGCCGGCCGGCCGTGGGGCTGCGCGCTCGCCATTACGCTGCCGCTGCCGCCGCAGCCGGAAGCTGCTCCGCAAGCGGAGGAAGCCAGCTAGCTCGGGTAGTGGTGGGTACTTCGGCGGTAGGCGTTCAGAGGTTGTAGCGCGGCGATGGATGCTCGGCGGTCGGCGATGGGACGATGTGGCGGTGGACGATGGACAGATTGGTGGCAGGTGACATGGCGGCAGGAGCTGCGGAGTCGGGCGCTGTGGCGACAGGTGCTGCGGCGGCGGCGGCTCGGCGGTCGGCGATGAAGCAACTTCGGTACTCGTTACTTGCGTTCCCTCGGATCGGCGGCTTGGTGCGATAGTTCGTTCACCGTGCTTCCGTTTGCTTCGTCAAAGCGGGGTTCCGATAGCCGTATTGCCCATTCTCCAACCGGCAGCGGATTTCGCCAATACTGCCATCGGACTGGCGCGCTTTGTACGATTTATCGTACAACATCTCTTCATTCCGTTTGGGGGTTTTGTACGATTTATCGTACCCATTGCGCCCATGCTCCATCAGATCGGCGATTCTGTCCGATATATCGTTCACATTGCGTCCATCGCGCCCTCCGAATGCCCATTTTGTGCGATTTATCGTTCGCACCGCATCCCTCGACGATTGCACAGACAAGCCCCGGCCTCCACGGTATTCGACCGCGGATGGAGCCGGGGCTTAGTATTTACCCTGCTTGCTAGTTCAGATTAGTCGAATTGCCCTGATCATCGCTGCAAATCTGCTGCTCTAGTTCGGATTGGTCGAAATAGAACGCGAATAATGGTGCCAACAGGTAACCTAGCCCGCTGTAATTCGACGAATCCGACTTGCAGCGCCATTGCGACATGGCGTTGCTGCTGTAAGTCAGTCGGCAAAGTCTATTTACGGCGCCGGGAACGGGCTCCCTGCATCGCCGACAGACACCACCTGCCCACCTCTGAACCATGCCAGCCCTGCCAGCCCTGCCATATCGGCCATCTCGTCGCCCAATCCTTCCATCGCTGCGACTGCGGCTGCGGTTGCTCCGACTATCGCTGCTGCGGCTGCTCCGCCGGCTCAGGCTTCGCGGCCGGATGCCGCTCGCCGTGCGGTCCCTTGGCCCGCGGCATGCCTTCATCGACGATGCGTGCGGCGAGCTCCGGAATACGCGCCTTGCGAGCCGCGTACTCTTCTTGCGTTACGTCCCCGCCCTTAAGCCGCGCATCGAGCCTCTTCACCATACGGTCCGCGACCAGGTCGACGACCTTCTGGCGGTCGACGCCTCGCTCCTTCGCGATGTCGGCCATCGTCTTGCCGTCCTTGAGCGCGGTTATCAGCTCGTCCGTCGATAGACCGAGCAGCTTCGCGATATCGTGAAAGCCCCCACCATGCCGCCGTTCCTTGTCCTTATGCCCGTCGGCATGGCCATGCTCCGACAGGCTGTCAGCCGGACTCCCGTATCCTTGACCCAGCATGCCTGCAGCCAGCTTCACGCTGCCCGCTTGCGCGAGCGCCGGTCCGTACAGCGCCCCGGCGACAAGCATCGAAGCCGCCAGCGTGCACGATGCGACCCACTTCCGCTTCTTCGTCTTCTTCATTCTTCGTATGCCTCCATCCTAATCGGCTGCATGCTGCATGGCATCGCCGCTCGTCTCCTGCTATCGCCCTTCTTCATCCTTGCAGTCCGCTCGGGTGCCGTTCTACCGAGACCGGCGCGCCGTCAACGCCCCGATCGCCCCAATCACTGTCCCGAGCAGCGCCCCGACGAGCACTTCAGCCGGCTGGTGGCCGATCCGTTCCTCCAGTTTCTCCGCACGCCGCATATGGTAGACGCCGGGATGGTGGCCGGCGAGCTTCTCCACTTCGACATCGAGGTCATTGACCTGCATCGCGATCTCGCCCGCATGCCGCCGCACGTTCATCGCATCGTACATGACGATCGCGCCGAGCATCGAAGCGATCGAGAACAGCGGCGATTTCACGCCGTACTTAATGCCGCTATAGGCTGCTAATGCGGCTACGCCGCTTGCGTGCGAGCTGGGCATGCCGCCGGAGGCGACGGCCTGCCCCAGATCCATCCGCTTGTTCCGGAGCAGCTGAATCGGCACCTTCAACGCTTGCGCGGCGCCGATCGCCGTCAACGCCGTAATCAGTCCTCTATTCATCCCGGCACCCCGATTCCGGCCTTTTGTAAGTGATCCAGACTGCGGAACGTGTACCCTTGCCGCTTCGCCTCGTCGATGATGCGGCCGAGCGCCTCGGCATTATCCTTCGACACGCTATGTAGCAGGATGACTGCGCCAGGATGCAGTTGGGGAACGACGCTATCGAACGCATATTGCGCGCCGCGCTGCGCATTCGTCTCCCAATCCTTATACGCCACCGACCAGAACACATTCGTGTAGCCGAGCGACCGGCTGACGGCCAGCGACCGTTCGCTGAATATGCCGCGCGGCGGACGCAGGTAAGCCATCTGCTGCTGGCCGGTGAGCTGCGCGACCTCGCGCTTCACCCGATCCAGCTCCTCCTGGATGCGCATATCCGACAGCTGCGACATGTCCGGATGCGTCCACGAATGGTTCCCGATCAGATGACCCTCGGCAGCCATTCGCTTGAGCAGCTCCGGCTGGTCCTTCACGTAATGGCCCGTCACGAAGAAGCAGGCCGGTACGCTCTTCGCCTTAAGCACGTCCAGGATCGGCGTCGTATAGCCGTTCTCATAGCCGTTATCGAAGGTCAGATAGAGCGATTTGTCTTCCGGACCGCCGGAGAAGATCGCGCCATGCTTCTCGAGAATCGGCTTGAAGCCTTCTTGGTCGATCGAGGCCGGCTGCCCGCCGCGGCTCTTCTTGAACCCAAAATGATAGGCCCGATCCCCATGGACCAGCGATTGTGCCGCAATGCTCGTATCGGGCATGCGCGGCAGCACCAGTCCGACCAGAATGCCCATCATGACCGCCGAAGCAGCAAGCCACACGATCGGCGCCAGCTTGCGATGGTTAAACATAGCGTCATAACACCCCCGGTTACATACATTGTTCCCAACCGAAGGTATTGTGCCCTATTCCGTCATTATTATGAAAATCACTGCCCGCACATCCGAGTTTCCGCAGCATCCCGTCCGTCACCGTGCGGCACGCACGCGGCATCCCGAGCGGTCAGACTATTCCCTGGGAAATATTCACTAGACGATTATTCGACTGGCGTAGGCCGTCCGCAGGATGAGCCTTGCTCGGCGACGAACAAGCCCCGCACCGTCATCGATCGATGACGGCACGGGGCTTATTCCCGGCATGCTATTCCGCGATTCGAAAATGCTTCACTTGCTCTCGCAGATGCTCGGCCTCCGCCTCGATCGAGCGGATCGCATTCGCCAGCGTCTCGATCGTCTTCGATTGCGCAATCGCGGAGGCTGACACTTCCTCGCAGGAAGCCGCCGTCTCCTCGGACACTGCCGACAGATCGGTCATCATGTTCAAGATGCCCTCCTTCTGCCGGTTCATCGTCTCCGCCTCGGCGTTCAGCGAGCTGATCTGATGCTTCAGCTCCTGCACGCTCGCGAGTATGAACCGGAATGCGTCATTCGTCTCCGCGATTCCCTGCTGCTGCTCCCGATAGATCGTCTGCACCTCGCCTGTCTGCGCTGCGACGATCCGTACCTTCTGCTGCGTCGCCTGGACGATCGTCCCGATCTCGGTCGACGATGCTTTCACCTGCTCGGCCAGCGTCTTGACTTCATTCGCGACGACGGCGAATCCGCGCCCGGCCGCTCCTGCTCGGGCTGCTTCGATTGAAGCGTTCAACGCCAGCAAGTTCGTTTGCGTCGCAATCTCCGCGATTACTTTCGATATCTTCGAGATGCGCTCCGACTCCCCTCGAAGCTCCTCGACGCGCTCGACGACTTGACTGACATGGGCCGCGCTCTGCTCGGTCCGAGCCGTCAGCGTGCCGAGTACCGTCTGGCCGCGCTTGCCCAGCTCCTCCGTCCGATCCGCGCTCGATTGAATCGTCTGCGCGGATGCCGCTACATGCTGGATGCTCATGGCCAGCTGCTCCGCCGCGCCAGCCCCCTCCGTCAAGCCGTCCGACTGCTGATTCGTCCCCATCGCGATCTCCTCGACGGCAACCGCGATCTCGCCTGACGTCTCGGCCACGCCCGCCGCTTGCATCGTAATCGACGAGCTCGTGCCCGTTAGCGACTGCGAAGCGTCCTGCACGCGCCTGACGATCGCCGTTAGCTGCTCGACCATCGTGTTGAAGCTGTGCGCAAGATCGCCGATCTCGTCCTTCGAGGCGACAGATGCCTTAGCCGTAAGATCGCCGTTCTCGATTCGCTTCATTGCGTCAATCAACAGCTTGATCGGCCGCGTAAGCCGCATCGAGATGAACATCGCCAGCAGGATAGCCGCGATAATCGAGACGACGGCTACGGCAATGTTGCTCCGCCGCATCTCATCCAGACCGCTTAACAGCTCCTCCGTCGGGATTCCTTGCACGACGACCCATTCACCGGTCGCAAGCGGCGCTGTCGCGATCAGGCTCTCCCGTTCACGGAATCTCCCCTCGTACGACGCAGGTCCTGCCGCTTGAAGCTTCGCTATGAAGGACGCGTCCCCGTTCGTCTCGCCCGCATGCAGAATCGGTTCGCCGCCCCTCGTGTAAATTTCATAGCGATCGACCTCTTCCTCTTTGATTCCTGCCGAGGCCATGAGCCGGGCCGCTTCGATATTCATCTCGATATAGCCGAGCGTATCCCCGGTGTTCATGTCGCGAATTTGACGGGCAAACGTAATCTGGCCCAGCTTCCGGCTCTCCTCTGAGCTGTTGACGCCGCTCCAGCTGCCCACGCCTTTTCCCTCATCCGCCGCAGCCAGCCACTCCTGCTCTTCGAGCTTGCCCGGCAGCCGCAGGTTCCAGACGATCGGACCGCCCTTAAGCGGGAAAATCGCCGCGGAGCCGATCGTGCTCTCGCTGCCGTACAGCGCTTCTTGCGCGACCGTGAAATTCTGAACGTTGCCGATGAGCTCCGTGCTGTTCGTCCCTTTGATTCTCCCGTTCAGTACCGCAAGCAGGTCCGGATTGCGCGTTATCTGCAGCGAGACGTTGTCGACCTGCTTCATCATCTTGTCCAAGTTGTTCTGGATCAGCAGCGTCTGCGAGGACGCGAACGCATAGCTGTTCGATTTGATATGGCCTTCCGAAGATTTGGAGCTTAGGACAGCGCTTACAGCGACGGCTGCGACAACCATCGATGCCGTCGTCAATGCAATCTTAATCGCGATTGAATGCCATCTGTTCTGACGCCTGATTCCTGTAGGCATGGAACTAGACAGGCTTGCAGCTCGCCCCGATTCGGACGGTTTTGCGAAGACGATGCGCTTCCTCACGCGCGAGACCATCGCTGCCAGCTTCGATGACAGGTTGCTACGGGCTTCCTTCCCCATAATCGGCCCTCCCGTTTTTTTGTCGAATTAGTATTTTGTTAGCATCCCAATTCTCCTACAATATAGCACAACAACATGATATACGTAAGTGAATTGGCGAAAAATATCGTCATTTGTTATATATTTATAACAATAACTTAAATAACAAAACAAACAGAGGAGACATTGCGTCTCCTCTGCCATCCTTGCTCTGTTATATGCGTCTCAGCGCGATAACCGCATTATGCCCGCCGAACCCGAACGAGTTCGATAATCCGATGCGCATGCCCGGCGCCGGCCGCGCCTCATTGGCCACAACATCCATCTCGCAGGCCGGATCGAGCGCTGCCAGATTGATCGTCGGCGGAATGATGCCTTCCTGCAGCGAGAGTGCCAGCGCAATCGCCTCCGCGCCGCCTGCCGCGCCCAGCATATGGCCGGTCATGCTCTTGTTGGCCGTCACTGCGGGACGCTTCCCTGCAGGGATGCCCTCGTACAGCCGGCGGATCGCCATCGCCTCCGAGCGGTCGCCTGCCTCCGTGCTCGTCGCATGCGCGCTGATGACATCGACATCCTCCGGACGGAGGCCCGCCTCTTCAAGCGCGAGCCGCATCGCGCGGTAAGCGCCGCGTCCTTCGGGATGCGTCGCGACGACATGGTAAGCGTCCGAGGTCGCCCCGTAGCCGACCACTTCGGCGTAGATGCGCGCCCCGCGCCGGCTAGCATGGCTGAGCGACTCGAGCACGACGATGCCGGCGCCTTCGGCCATGACGAAGCCGTCCCGATCCGCATCGAACGGCCGGCTCGCCGCCTCCGGCGCATCGTTGCGGGCCGACAAAGCCGTCGCGTTCGCGAAGCTTGCCAGCGACAGGCCGGTGACCGCCGCTTCGGCACCGCCGGCGATAATGGCATCCGCGCCGCCGCAGCGGATCATGCGGAAAGCTTCGCCAATCGCCGTATTGCCGATCGAGCAGGCGGTAACCGGGGCTAGCGTCGGCCCAAGCGTCTGCAGCCGGATGCTGATCTGCGCAGCCGCCATATTGGCGATCATCATCGGCACGAGCGTAGGACTGACGCGGCCGGGCCCGCGATCGCGCAGCAGCCCGTCATTCTGGATCAGCGTGCCGATGCCGCCGATGCCGGACCCGACATAGACGCCGATTCGTTCCCGGTCTGCCGTCTCGAGATGGAGTCCGGCATCCCGCACGGCCTGCTCTGCCGCAGCGACCGCGAATTGACAGAAGCGATCCATTCTGCGCGCTTCCTTCTTGCCCAACAGGGCTTCCCCATCCCAACCGCGGACCATGCCTGCGATCTTCACGCTGTGCTCCGCCGTGTCGAAGCCATCAATCGACGAGATCCCCGATTTGCCTGCCAGCAGGTTCTGCCAGAAGGCTTCGACATCCTGCCCAAGCGGCGATACGATGCCAAGACCCGTAATAACGACGCGTTCCCGATTCTCCATCACGCTACCTCCGATTCCAGCTCAAGATGGATCTTATTCTTGCACTCGGAATATGCTATTACAAGTTGTCATTTATCCTAGTATAATTAGTACCAGATACTATATCGGAATGAGGTTGAAGCAGCACGATGAAGAAGCAGACACGTTTCGAGGCGCTATCCGCGTTTCTGCGATCCAAGCGCGCCGCCCTGCAGCCGGAGCAGGCCGGGCTGCCTGCCGGATCGCGCAGGCGAACGCCCGGTCTCCGTCGCGAAGAGGTCGCGCAATTGGCAGGCGTAAGCACGACCTGGTATACCTGGCTGGAGCAAGGGCGCGATATCCAAGCTTCACCGTCGGTGCTCGACGCCATAGCGGGCGCGCTCCGACTCAGCCGTGACGAGCGCAGCTACATGCATGCGCTGGCTGCCGGTAGCCATCCGATTGCCGCCGACATCGAGGGAAGCGGTACTGCTGCCGCTGCCGTTACGCAGCCGATCAGGCGAATACTGGACGAGCTGCGCTTCTGTCCGGCGATTGTGTCGGACCGGCGCTGCGAGATCGTCGGGTGGAATGCCGCGGCGGCACAGGTATTCCTTGACTTCGAGCGAATTCCCGTCGGCCAGCGCAATATGATCCGCCTCCTGTTCGCGCGTCAGGAGCTTCGGCGTCTCGCCGTGAACTGGGAGCATTTTGCCAGCGGCTTCCTCGCCATCTTCCGGGCCTATTACGGGCAATACGTCGGGGATGACTGGTATGACCGCTTCTTGGCGGACATGCGCGCTGAGTATCCGCAGTTCGAGCCGCTCTGGCAGCAGAGCCAAGTGAGCAGCGCGCCCGAGGTGCTGCTCGAATTCCGCCATGCCAAGGCCGGCAACATGCTGTTCAACCTGACATCGCTCACCGTGAGCGGCGGCGATTCTGACCTGCGCATGAGCGTCTACACGCCCGTTCCGGATTCGTTGACCGAAGCCAAGCTGCGCCGGCTGCTGGAGCGCAGCGGTTCTGTGCTCGCCGAGTAGCCGACAAGACGGTTCAGTCCGGCTCCCCGTTCAGCGGTTACGACTTTTATTGCGCAGGCGAACACCTCATGCTGGGCGAATGCATAGTCTGTTAGCAGATTACGCACGCACAATCAGGGAGGTATATCGCATGATTCAACAACCCGGACAGCAGCCTGTCCTCTACCAAGCAGAACCTTCGTTGGTCCAGACGTTAGGCGATGCGAAGAACAGGGTGCGAGAGATGGTCGGCATGCACGCAGGCAAAGCCGTACGCGTCCAGACGCTTGACGGCCACATGTACGAGGGCGTCATCCATCACGCAGACGGCTGCATCCTGTATCTGCATGTCGGCTACGCCGAGGCTCGGGCATTCCTGACGCCTTTCAATCCGTTCTACAGCAGCACGATCCTGCCGCTCGTACTCTA
>JAEZCJ010000188.1 GCA_023433615.1 Bacillota bacterium
TCTCCGAGCCGGTCGCGGACAACGTCAGAATCGTGCCTAGCGGCAGCGCATCGCGAATGACGGCTTGACGCGTGCAGAAGTCCCATTCATCCCCCTCGTACAGCGCGCCTGCCGCGATCGCCTTCGAGGCATCCAGCACGCTGCCGCCGCCGACGGCGAGGACGAGCTGGATATCGTGCTCCTTGCAGATCGCGACCCCTTTGTTGACTGTCGTCAGACGCGGATTCGGTTCGATGCCGGACAGTTCATGGACGACTGCACCGATTTGCTGCAGCTGTTCTTGTACGCGGTCATACAGACCCGTTCGCTTGATGCTGCCTCCCCCGTATACGAGCAGCACGCGCGTACCGAACGGTTTCGCGAGCGGGCCGAGCTTCTGCACCGAGTCGCGACCGAAGATGATGCGGGTGGGGTTATAGAATTGAAAATCTTCCATCGATAACCAGCCTCCTAGTTCGATTGTCGCCACTATCATAATCCCATCCGCGCGATTATTCAACCGACCACCGGGTACACAACGTAACCAGTAAGATCCTGCACTTCTTGAGCAAGTCATAGACGCTCGTTCGTTGATATGCTACCATTCATTTCATATTAACGTAACTCGCGTAGCGGAGGAATGGCAGACATGCATGCAAGCAAGCAGCGATCGCAACTGAGGCGTAATCGGCTCCTTATATCCTGTATGGCGATTGCCGTGCTGATCGCTTCGTTAACCGGTTGTACGGGTAACGCAGAGGGCGATGATGACGGCAGCAAGAAGCGCGTCGAATTGATCGTCTCGGCGGCGGCCAGCCTGCAAGACAGCTTGAATGCGATCGAGCCCTTGTATGAAGAACGCAATCCCGGCATCGACCTGATCATGAATTACGGCTCCTCGGGCGCGCTGCAGAAGCAGATCGAGCAAGGCGCGCCGGCCGATCTGTTCTTATCGGCCGGCGCTAAGCAGATCGAGGCGCTGACATCCGCCGGTCTGGTGCGCGATGCCGTGAACGTATTAAGCAATCAACTGGTCGCGATCGTATCCGAAGAGGCTAGCGCCGACATCGAGAAGCTGCAGGACCTGCCTGCCGCCGGATTCCGCGCGATCGCGATCGGCGATCCCGAAGTCGTGCCGGCTGGCAGCTATGCGCGTGAAGCGCTTATCGGAGCGGGCATATGGGAAGAGGTCGAGTCGAAGCTCGTAATGGCGAAGGATGTCCGGCAGGTAACGACCTATGTGGAGACGGGCAACGCGGAGCTCGGCTTCGTGTACAAGACGGATGCGCTTGGCAGCGACCGCGCAATCGTGGCATTCGAAGTCGATTCTGCGCTGCATGCGCCGATACGCTATCCAGCCGGCATCGTAGCTCGTTCCGAGCATAGGCAAGAAGCGGAACGATTCCTGGCCTATCTGAAGGGTGAGGCCGCCAGCGCGGTATTCGAGTCGTACGGCTTCCGCACCTTGGCTGAAGAATCGAACTAGAGGGAGAGAGCCTGGTTGAACTGGTCATTATTTTTGCCGCCGATCGCGGTATCGATTAAGGTAGCGTGTCTGGCCAGCGTGGCGGTCTTCCTCCTGGCGGCCGCCGCCGCGCGGTGGATGTCGCGCAGCCGCATGCGCGGCAAGAGCCTCGTCGAGACGTTCCTGCTGCTCCCCCTCGTCCTCCCTCCTACTGTCATCGGCTTCCTGCTGCTCGTCCTGTTCGGGCGGCGCGGATGGATCGGTCAAGCCTTCGAGGCGATATTCGGCCAGACGATCGTCTTCACCTGGGGCGCAGCAGTGATTGCGGCTGTCGTCGTCGCTTTCCCGCTCGCCTATCGCACCATGAGGGCCGGCTTCGAAGAAGTCGATCCCGAACTTGAAGCCGCCGCTCGCGCGCAAGGCGCATCCGATTGGCAGGTGTTCCGTTACATCACCGCCCCGTTAGCCTCCCGTTCGCTGACCGCGGCTTATATTCTCGGCTTCGCTCGCGGCCTTGGCGAGTTCGGCGCGACGCTGATGCTCGCCGGCAACATCCCCGGCCGAACGCAGACGCTGCCCACGGCAGTCTATACGGCGGTCGACGCAGGCCGCATGCCGCTTGCCTGGAGCTGGGCAGCAGTCATCGTGCTGCTGTCTTTCGGGATGCTGCTGCTCTCCGAGCGATTCACGCGCAAGTAGCGGCAGTCGCTCGATGCGGCGCGCAAGCGGTCACTTAACCGCCCCCATCGTATTGATGATGACGTCGACCGAAACATGGATGTCCGATTCCGCAAGCGCCGCCGCCCAATGCTTCTCAACTTTTTTGTAATGCTGATATTGATATGCCCTAGCATAGATCCCGAGGCCGATGGGATCGATTCGATTGTTCTGGATCTTCTTGATCAAGTCTTCGAATCGAGCTGTCAATTCCTTCTCGATCATCCGCTCGAGCTCGCCTCGCGTGATGCTGTCTTCGGAAAATAACCGTTCGACTAACGCAACATGCATTCGAAATCCATAATCGAATCGAAAGCGGTCTTGTACATAGCGGGTCTTGATTTTCGTTCTGACGTGTTTCACGTCGATGCTTAATACGTTCTTATGAAAAATCCCGCCCTCACCCCGAATCGAAGCGATCGGTAGGGTGAAGGTCAGCTCCTCTCTCTTCTCTTTCTTGAGGAGCTGCAAGAGCGCGACCTCTTGAATTCCGAGCGAATCCACATACTTCCCCTTCTGGTCCAATAAGGATACGCCTGCCAATTGAACGTCTTTCTCTTTCTTCACTTCGGTGATCGAAGGCGTTATTCCCTTCTCGTACATATCTCTATGCAGCACCTGAAGCGTATTGATAACCGTTCGGGTTCTTTTGATATTCTTATCGATGACATCCTTCAAGTGCAGCGACAACAGCGCTTTATCTTTCGGTTCATAGTTCATCACGTCAGAGACTCGGCCGTCGACGACGATAACTTTCGTATTGATGGAGAAGGTCGGATTGCGGTAGACGGTATCCAGTATCGAATACCAGTCGTCATGCGCCAGTACGCGTTTTCCCAACAGGAGGACTTGAATTTTTGCGGCAGTGACTTCGCCCGTCGCCAGCGTATCGAAGTACTTTCGGGATCCTCGTATCGAATTGGCCTCCAATTGATAGACTTCTAAGTTTTTCTTAGCGTTTTTGTTAAATACCGGGCTGGCTTCGGAGAAGATTAACTGATTACGTTCGTCGAGATCGATGCCGAGGATCAACGGAATCGTTAAGTCCTCCAACGGTATGTTCCTGCCGCAGCCCGTTAGCGTGCCGGCAACGATGATGAACGCAATTGCAGCCTGGACGCGTTTCATGCGAGCGACCTCCTTGATAAACGTCCATGCAGCCAGATATATCCTCCTAGACAGAGCGGAAAGCCATACGCAACTGCCATGCCGGCTAGTTCGGCAACTTGCGCAAGGAAGGCATTCCTATCGAATGTCGGAGGAAATACGGTCACGTATGCGAGGTTGATCAACAATAGCCAGAATAAGGGTCTGCTTGCGTTAGTTGTGCCTAACAGCCGAGTTGTACAGAATACGGTCATGAACATGTACGGCAATACGGTAGTCGAGATCACGAATATGTAGAAGGAGAAGAATACGATCTCCAATCGTTCGATAAACTTCAATTCAATGACCTTGAATATATTGATGGTCGGTTCTTGATACACGAGGATCTCATCCGGACTATAGAACAAGAAGGCCCCGATCGTAACGATCAAATACGCCAGCAGCGAGAGTGTATTCGCGATCGCAATCCCCATCGAGGCTTTCTCCTTATTCTGCAAGAAAGGATAGAGGAAAAAGGCAAGCTCAAACCCGATAAACGAAAAGCTTGTCATTTTGACCGCCGATAGAACCGGCATGATCCCTTCCTTCAGAACCGGAAGCAAATGAAGCCAGTTCCCATATCGCAGCGGAATGAGATACACGAATACCGTCCATAAAGTCATGAAGAACACAAGCTCGGAATATCTGCCGATAATGCTGATGTTCCTGCGAGCAATCATATAGCTGGGAATCGACAACAACAGGATTAACACATAGAGACCGGTATAGGGCAGCACCCACGCTTGGATAAAGAGCGCTTCCCGAATGAAAATGACGTTCGCCAAAAAAGCAAAATACAACGCGAATAGCACAGTAGCGGCTTTCCCGATCCATCGTCCGAAATAGCCGGTTATCAGATCAAGGATCGTGCCCTCCGGGTGCTTCTTCATAATCTGGATAATGACTAAACTAACCGACGTTGAGAGCAACCATGACAAGATGATCGCCATCCAGCCATCCGTGCCGGATTTCTCGGCGAGCTGTCGCGGTAACGTTAATATGCCGACCCCCAATTGCACGCCGTGAATCAGAAAAATATATTGCATCACCGTAATTTTGTGCGCATGGTTCATCATTGCCGGTCGTCACCCTCTTGACGATTGTTAGTAGCCTTCGCGGTTTGAATTGCCTTTGTGCTTAACGGCCGGTTATCGATCGACCATTGCGGGAATCGAACGAATAGGTCCTTCCAATCCGGAAATCGCAATGGCGCAATCGGAGTGCCGTACGGCATTCCGAGTGATTCCAGCGCAATGAAGTGCGCGATGATGATCATTAAACCTACCATAATGCCGACAAATCCGAATAACGAGGCCATCAGCATCATCGGGAACCGAACGATTCGAATGGCGGAGCTCATGCTGTAATTCGGAATGATAAAAGAAGCGATTGCCGTTAACGCGACTACAATGACCATAATGTCGCTGACGATGCCTGCCTCGACAGCGGCTTGACCGATGACGATGCCGCCTACGATCCCTACCGTTTGACCGATTTTTGCTGGCAGACGAATCCCCGCTTCGCGAAGCATCTCAAGCGTGACTTCCATAACGAATGCCTCTATATACGGCGGGAACGGGATTCGTTCTCTTGAAGCGCCTACGGACAATAGCAGCTTCATGGGAATGATCTCGAAGTGAAAGGATACGATCGCGATGTAGATGGCCGGCAAAAATATGGCGACGAAAAACCCGAAATATCGCAAAAGGCGAAAAAAAGATGCGACGATCCACCGCGAGCTGTAATCGTCGATCGTCTTGAAGAACGAACCGAAAGCGACGGGGCCAATAATTACGCTTGGCGAGCGGTCTACGACGGTTACGATCCTTCCTTGCATGATCTCAAAGGCGGCAACATCAGGTCGCTCCGTTAACAAGAGCTGCGGAAATGGCGAGAACGGACTGTCCTCGATGTACTCCGCGAGTACGCCGGCATTGATAATATGGTCGACATTCAACTGCCGAATCCGCTTCTCAAGCTCCTCCAGCACGTCTGGGTTGACTACATCTGCCAGATACAGAATCGATAGTTTCGTGTTCCCTCTTTCGCCGACCGTCAATTCTCTTATTTTCAATTCCCTGTTGCGAATATGCTTGCGGATTAATGCCACGTTCGCGCTTGTGTTCTCCGTAAACCCGATATGTGCCCCAGTCAATGAAGACTCGATCGGCGTGTCTTCGATCGATCGCTTCGGAAAGCCGGCCGTATCGTACCTATACGCGTCTGCGTGCTTCTCGACAAACAATACGCTTTCGCCGTTCAATATAGCGTTCTCAATATCCGCCCAGATCCGTGTTGCTTGAATATGGCCCAGGGATACGAATTGGTCAGGATTGCTCGCGTCCATGCCTTCCTCGAACAGCAGCGGATTCAACACATGATTGAAGATCGCCTTGCTATCGCTGATTCCGTTTAGATAGATCAGCGCGGCTTGACTCTGCGTTTGCTTAATGACCAATCTCCGTACGATGAGATCGGGCGTAGCAGAGAAGAGGGATTGGACGACTGCAAGATTATCCTTAAGTTCGGCGCTGATGGGAGCTTGATGGAGGCTGTGATTGGACTGTCGGGAGGAATGGCGTTTGTCATTGTATTTGCGATAGAACAACATGGTCATTCCCACCTGCGATTCAAGTTGTGATATTGGGATTGTAATGGAGGAACGGTAACCATTCCCTGTGAGGTCGACTTCATTATGCCCAGAAGTAACGTTGTCATTCCTGCTCATCCCGCATAATAAGAACGGCCGCCCAGGAGTATCCTGAGCGACCGTACGCGGTTAACCTGACTATTATTGCGTCCTTATTCCCGCATGCCCGTATAGATGACGATTGCATCCCGCAGGAACGCTGCCGTACCCGGCTGCTCCTTGTCGTAATACGCCGTGAACCGTTCATCGTCGACGTACATCTGCGCAAGCCCCGCATGGGCTTCCGGACTGTATTCGCCCCAGAAGTACATCAGCCACTGCTTGTGCAGGTCTGCTGCCCGCTGTGCCAGATCGCCTGCAGCATCGCCTGTCTTGAGCGCCGCCGCAAGCGTTGCCGTCAATTCCTCGGACAGGCGCGTTACGGCCGCATGCTGTTCAGGCGTCATGTTCAGCACCTTCCGGTTCGAAGCATCCGCCTTCGCATCGCCATACTTCGCGCGTACTTCCTTGCCGTATTGTGCCTCGTTGTCATCGACCAACTTCTGTTTGAAGCCCTCGAACTTCTCTTGATCGCTCATTGTCGTTCTCCCTTCCTTGGCCGCGATCGTCTTCTCCACGTTCGCAATAAGAAGATCCAGCTGCCTTCGCTTGTCGAGGAGCTGCTCGCGATGCGTTTGCAGCGCTTGGGCACCGCTATATTCGGGGTCCGACACGATTGCCTTGACCCCGTCGAGGCTGACGCCAAGCTCGCGGTAGAACAATATCTGCTGCAGCTTGTCGACCTCCGCCCGACCGTAGATCCGATACCCTGACGAGTTGATTCTTGCCGGCTTAAGAATCCCGATCTCGTCATAATAACGCAGCGTTCGTGTGCTGACACCCGCCAACTGCCCCAGCTTCTGCACCGTGTATTCCATGCGACCGCCTCCTGACACCTTCACTCTACAGCTTGACGTAACGGCAATGTCAACACCTTAATTCAGCGAATTAATCCCGTTCGTAGATCGAGCCGATTCGGCTGGCGAACAGCTCCGAATAGACCTTCTCCGCATAAGCATCCGTCATCCCGGCGATATAATCGGCCGCCACGCGCTCCCAAGGCCAATTCCCCTTCTGCCGCTCGTAGCTCTCGATCCAATCCGGCGGCAGAATCAGCCGGCCTGTTTCGTACTCGATGAAGCTTTCCCATAGCCGCGTGAGCATGATCTCGCTTCTCTTCTGCAGCCGCTGCACGCGAAAATCTTTAATCAACGTCACCCATGCGAGCTTCTTCAGGATCTCCATCGTACGCAGCAGGTCGAGATCCTCGGCGCCTTCCTTCACGAACGTGATTCGGCGCCAGCCGCCGGCAGCGCTGTCGTCCAGTATGCCGACGCGGTTCGCGAACAAGCTCACCCAGCGGGCTTTCATCTCTCTTCGCGTCCGCGAAGGTTCGCCTCCGGATTCCGCGCTTATCGCCAGCCATTGGGCCAAGTAAGCTTGAAGCACGCGTTTCACCATCGCCGCCATATCGACTTGATCCCACGCGACCGCGCTACTCGTCGCATCGTTCACGATCTCGTGCATGATCAGCTCGACCAGCCGGTCGCTCTCGAAGAAGCTGCGGCTCATCTGGATTTTGCCGGCGCGGATGCCGTCCTCGATATCATGGGTCGAATACGCGATGTCGTCGCACAGATCCATCAGCTGCGCCTCCAGCGTTGCGAGCCCGTCCGGCATCGCCCATAGCTCGCGCAGCTTGGCGATGCCGGAATCCCATTCCATGCCGTAGACGCCTTTATGCCGGCCGGGCTCCTCCAGGCTGTAAGGATATTTGTTGATCGCGAGCAGCGTGGCCGCCGTCAGGTCCAGCCCGCTCTCGCTGCCTGCGCGCTTCTCCAGGAACATCAGGATCCGGAAGTTCTGCGCATTCCCCTCATAGGGCAGACCGTAGTTGGCCGCGAGCAGCCGGTTCAACACCTCTTCGCCCTTATGACCGAACGGCGGATGTCCAAGGTCATGCGCAAGCGATGCGCATTCCACGACCTCCGGTTCCAGCATAAGGCCGGGGTGCTCGGGCTTCTGCAAGCACGCATACGTCTTGCCGAGCCGTCTCGCCACTTCGCGCGCGATTTGCGACACCTCGAGCGAATGCGTCAGCCGCGTGCGGTAGTAGTCGCCGGTTCCGGCGCCGAACACTTGAGACTTGCCTTGCAGTCTGCGGAAAGCGGGCGATTGGATGAGACGCGCGTAATCTTTCTCGTATTCATCTCTCGCCTCGCTCGATTGGATTCGTTCATTATCGTCTAATCGATACTCTCGAATATTCATGTTCGTTCGCTCCTTATTCATGGCGGCTACGCGAGCATAGCGTCGATTGCGTGATACCGTTATTCTATTCCTCTGGCGAGCAATAAGAAAGCGCGTCACCTGTCGGATACGACAGATGACGCGCTGTGATAGATTCTATATCTATGCTCCTCGATCTAATCGCGATCACAAGCGGACTTATTGAACTACCTCTTTGGGATGAGGCTGAGCATCGCGCCGACAGCGCCGCTGTACTCGCCGGCATGCGGGAAGTACGGCTCTCCTCCGCGGAAGCGCGTGTACGATTCGACGGCTTGCCTCAGCGGTTCGTTGCCGTAGAAGGAGCTGCCGATGTAGACGACGTCGCTCGTGCCGTGCTGACCTGCGGCATGTACGCTTACCGTCGCGACCGTCTCGCCGACCATGCCGATGACGGACGCGAGTGCGTCCGCTTCGCGGATCGGCGTCGGGAGGCTGTCCTCGCCTGCCGGCACGCGGCCGAAGTTGCTCGCCGTGAGGTCGCCGTTAATCGGCGGCACGGATCCCTCGTAGATGTGGCTGACCTTCAGGTCGGCATAGCTGCGATCGCCTGCTTTTGCCGTTTCGACGATCGCTTCATAGTCGCCGACGCCCGTCAGCAGCCGCGACAAGCCGACGATCGTCCCGCCTCCGACGCCGGTGCCCCCGATACGGCTGCATCGATCAGCCCCGATGTAGTGGATCGAAGTGCCCGTGCCGACATTCGTGAGCAGGAAGCTGCCGAGTCGGATTCCGCGGTCCTGAAGCAGCCACTTCGCGCCGCTGCAGGTTGCCTCGAATTCGGGCATCGACGTCGTGCCCCGCCCGATTAGTTCCGCGAGACGAGCGGCCTTGCCTCCGGTGAGGCAGAGCGCTGCGCCGGTCAGCTCACGCTTCACCCAATCGGCCGCGTCGCTGAGCCGGTCGGAACGGAATTTCAGGTAGCGATTGTCGCTGCTGCCCTCCGTTCGATAAGCGATCTTGACAAGCGTTCCTCCGGCATCGATGCCGCAGATCGCTTGCTGCTTCGGATTCAACAAGATGGTCTCCCTTCCAGACGCTCCTCGTGGGGTTCGCCGGCTATGTATCGCGCTACGCCGTCGTCGTCATTCGTGCTTGTAATATGATCGGCCAGCGCGATCAATCGCGTATCTGCATTCGATACCGCGACGCGCCTGCCTGCCGTCTCGAACATGCCGATGTCATTCAATTGATCGCCGAACACCGTGACATCCGCGGGCTCGCAGCCGACATAACGGCACCAAGCCTGCAAGCCGTCCCGCTTATTCGCTTGCGGATGGCTGAATTCCAGGAAGTAGGCGTCCAGATAGCCATCCTGCATGAAGTGGATATGGATATTGCCGGCGAACGCGCGCTTTGCTGCTTGCGCGAGCGGTTCTAACGTCTCGTAAGCTCCGATATACGTGAGGATCAGCGTGCGATCGGTCTCCGTCATGGATAATGTCTCGAGTTCCTCGAAGCGAGGATCGTTCGGCCGGCTGGCCTTGAAGGCAAGATCTTCAGCCCGCGTGAGCTTCTCATGGTATACTTTCTCGCCGTCATAGGGATCAAGCGCAAATGCCAGCGGCACAAGTCCATACGACCTGCCGAGCGTAAGCAGCGCATTCGCGGTGTCACGGTCGAGCCAGCGACCGCTCAATACGGTACGCGTCCGCGGATCCAACAGCACGGCACCGTTATAGAGCACGACCGGACAGTTCCATGGAATAGAGGATACGATCGAGCGCGAGCTCTGCCAACTGCGCGCCGTCGCATAGCCGATCATGGCCCCGCTGTCCGCGGCTTGACTGAGCACTTCTGCCGAGTAGGGCGAGATTGTCGCGTCCGAACGAAGCAGCGTACCGTCCAGATCGGTAACATAATAACGATGCATGCGAGCGAGTCCCCCCTATCGTCCGTCGATTTGGGTTGAATTATAGCATGCCTGTCGACACTGTCAAGGCTATCTGCTAGCTTTTCGGCAAGGATCGGCAAGCTTTAGCATGCATCCTGCCGCAGCAGCTCGCGATTCATTCGATTGGTCTGCCTGCGCTTGGCCATATACCCCGTTGCCAGTACGCCGATGATTGCCGCAGCCATGATGCCCCATTTGATGACCGGATACGCGGCGAAGAAATTGTGCAGCAGCGGTTCCTCGGTCACCATCTTCGACGCGGTCCAGGCCAGCACGCCCGCGCCGATATAGATGAGCAGAGGAAACCGCTCCACCCACTTGATGATTAAGGTGCTGCCCCATACCACGATCGGTACGCTTATCAGCAGGCCGATCGCGACGAGCATGAAGGAGCCGTGAGCCGCGCCTGCGACCGCGAGCACATTGTCCAACCCCATAACCGTGTCGGCCACGATGATCGTCTGAATCGCGGCCAGCATGCCGATCTTCTTCGCACCGTCGTCATGCTTCTTCTCTTCGGATAGAAGCCGATAAGCGATCCAGATCAACATGAGCCCGCCTACCGCGAGCAGACCCGGAATTTGCAGAAGCCACACGACAGCCAGCGTGAGCAGCGAACGGATCGCAATGGCGCCGAACGTCCCCCAGAATACGACTCGACGCTGCAATTCCTTCGGCAGATTGCGGGCCGCAAGACCGATGACTATCGCGTTGTCCCCTGCCAGCACCAAGTCAATGACGATAATCGCGAGCAGTGCCGACCACATTTCGGGCGTGAACCATTCCATTGCAATCCTCTCCTTTTCGATTCGGCAGCAGCACAAAAGACCTTCACCGCAATCGGTAAAGGTCAGCCGAAACGAAAACGGACCTTTACCGTTAAGCGGTAAAGGTCTCGCACGCAACGGATGCGTTGCCAGCATAGCCGGAGGTTTCCCCTCGACTTGACGACTATGCTGCTGGAGCTACTCCCCTTTATTGCCTTACAAGCATGAATATGCGGCGTGTACATCATTCATACGTATGGATTCATGGCGAGTTTCTCCGGATCTGCCCATTCTTGGGTCGATCTATAGGTTGAATGGCGTGTGCAAGCCGCCGTAGTCCGCAATCAGCTTCAGCATTTTCGGATGGATGGGAATGATGAATTGCATGGCATCGAGCTGGGTGATGCCGCTTCGGTTATGCAGCACGGCCGATTTCACATAGATGCGGTATTGGTCGGGATTCGGCTGCCCGCTGGCAAGCTCGACCGCGCCTAGCCCCGGGTTCTCGACCTTGACGCGCGTTCGTCTGCCATCGCTTGCGAACGGCACGAGGCTGACAATGTCCTCCAGCTTCATGTGGTAATTGACGTGCGGCTTATGGAACACAAGCTCCTTCGTCGATACGGTCACGCCATAATCACTCGTCTTGAGCGAGAGCTTCAGCTCGCCGTCAATCGTCTTCAATTGGATGAAATCCGGGTTCATGGCCATGCCTCCTTCTCAGGATCGTCTCGATCTATTAACCATACCATAGTTCTTCAGATCCCGCATGAAGGATACCATTTCCAGCAATCATGCAGAGCGCTTTCATTTGTTAGTTCGATTCGACATTATTTTTGATATAGGGTAGTCGCAAGCCTAACAATATGCTAACATAAGAGTATTAAGAACTAGTCGGTTCGAACTACATAATCCTGCTTTGCAATTCCAGCATGCGATAAAGGCAAACTCATCGAAAGATGAGGACGCAAAGCCTCAGGTCTAACGGGAGTACCTCCCCAAGATGGCTGGGCTACCGAAAGTGCGGATTCGCTTTCTCATTTGAGACAGCTTTCCGAGTTCGGGAAGCTGTTTTTTTCATAGCACCGAAGGATTATTCGATCGACCAACCTACAGGAGGCAGCGAAATGAACGCACAGTACATCAATCCGTTTCTATCATCGTCGATTCATGTCATCGAAGCCATGATGCAGGTGAAAGCGTCGGTAGGCAAGGTTGAGCTGAAGACAATCGACAATGGCGACTATCTGCTGCTGAAGATCGGCATCCTCGGGCAATTCCAGGGCGATGTGGTGTTCTGTTTCCCTCAAGAGGTCGCGATCAAGATCGTCTCTTCGATGATGGGCGGATATCCGATCGCGGAATTCGACGACATGTGCCGAAGCGCCATCTCGGAACTGGGCAACATGATCAGCGGCAACGCAAGCACGATCTTGTACAATGACGGGATCGTCGTCGACATTACCCCGCCGAAGCTGATGGATGACGGCCGCAGCTTCGCCCAGAAGCGGGCGATCACGATTCCGCTCGCGATTACGGATATTGGCAATTTCGACATCTACATGATTGCGTAACGGTCATCGCGAAGAGCCCTCCAATGCTATTCATTGGAGG
>JAEZCJ010000145.1 GCA_023433615.1 Bacillota bacterium
GCTCTGATCGACGGCGCGGGAGGTATCCGTACCTTCTTCACGATCATGCTGCCGAACGCGATTCCGCCGATCATTACCGTGCTGCTGTTCGCGTTCGTCTGGCAGTATAACGACACCTTCTACACGTCGTTGTTCATGAGCCAGAGCGAGCTGATGGCGATTAAGATCGCTTCGCTCCCGGCCGACGTCAACAAGCTGCTCCCCGGCTTGCTCGGTATCGAAGGAACCGAAGTGCGCGCGGATCCGAACCATGTCTCGATGATCGTCGACACCGGCATCCTGCTGGCGATCGCGCCGCTCATCATCATGTATCTCTTCGTTCAGCGTTACTTCGTAGAAAGCGTAGAACGCTCCGGCGTAGTAGGCTAAGGGATCGGTTGTGATCGTGATGTAGTGCTTTGTAGCGTATTCGGCTTCGAATCTTGAACGCTGGCGAAAATTCCGGTGCTCATGTAGCTTTGACTACACTGCGCTCCTCATTTTCTACCATCGTCCAACCTTCTCGACGCTGACAACCGATCTTGATTAAAATTTAAAACCATTTTTCTAAGCGGTTCCGATTGCGGCTTACGCCGCATTCGAACCGCTTCTTTTGTAACCAAAAGCGTGAGCACATATAAGGAGTGATCGGGATGGCGCAATTCGAGAGTACATTACAAGCAAGGCTGCAGGTTGAACCGCGGCTTATCAATCCGAATGCAACCGATAACGCGAAGCGATTGATGGCCTACCTATGCGACAGCTATGGCACAACGATGTTAACGGGTCAGCAATACGGCGTATTGTCGACCCCGGAAGTCGATGTCATTGCGGAGGCAACCGGGAAGTATCCGGCTGTCGGCGGCTTCGACTTCATGAACGATTCGCCGTCGCGCGTCGAACGCGGATCGATCCCGACCGATACCGACCTCGCGATTGCATGGTGGAAGGACGGCGGCATCGTTACTTTCTGCTGGCATTGGAACGCACCGAAGGATTTGGTCGATCTGCCGCCTGACCACGGTTGGCATCGCGGATTCTATACGGAAGCGACGACCTTCGATATCGCGAAGGCGATGAACGATGAAGCCTCGGAAGATTACCGTCTGCTGCTTCGGGATATCGACGCGATTGCCGCTTGTCTGGGAAGACTGCAGGCAGAGGGAATCCCGGTGCTCTGGCGCCCGCTGCACGAAGCAGCCGGAGGCTGGTTCTGGTGGGGCGCGCAAGGTCCAGAGCCTTGCATCAAGCTGTGGAAGCTCATGTACGAACGGCTGACGCATCTGCATGGCTTGAACAATCTGATCTGGGTGTGGAACGGTCAGCATCAAGATTGGTACCCAGGCGACGAGTATGTAGACATCATCGGCGAAGACATCTACCCGCCTGCCCATGACCACGGTTCGAACATCAGCCGTTTCCGTCAGGCGCTCGATTATACGTCAACGAACAAGATAATCGCGCTTACGGAGAACGGTCCGCTTCCGGATCCGGACGAGATGCTGGCCGACGGCGCTCCGTGGGCGTGGAACTGTACCTGGTACGGCGCTTTCGTTCAGAAGCCCGATTCTACCGGCATGCCCGGCGTGAGCGAGGATTTCACGAATCTTGCCATGCTGCAGAAGGTGTACGCGCATCCATTCACCACGACGCGAGACGAACTCCCGGATCTGACGCGTTATCGGCTTCCGGAATGACGCGCGCAATCGATGAGAGGAGGTAAGACATGTCGCTTGCTGTCTGGCATCATCGTGCGCCGCTGACGCGGCTGCGCGAGAAATTGAACGAAGGACGCGTAACCATTGGATTCATCGGGGGATCGATTACGGACGCAAGACCCCGCCACAATTGGCCGGAGCCGGTAACGGCCTGGCTCGTGGACGCCTATCCAGAGGTACGGTTCGCGGTAGAGAACGCGGCGATCGGCGCGACCGGAAGCGATCTTGCGGTGCTGCGCGCGAAGCGCGATCTGATCGATCGCGGCTGCGATATCGTCTTCATCGATTACGCCGTGAACGACGAAGGCATGGAGACCGATCGGAGAATGCGAAGCCGAGAGGGGCTGCTCCGTAAATTGCGGGCCGAGGGACAGTGCGATATCGTGCTGGTCCATACGTACAGCGCGAATATGTACGAGGCCATGATGAACGGCAAGCAGCCGGACACGATCCGCGAGCTGGAAGAGCTCGCGGAACACTACGATGCAGGCTCGGTGTGGATGGGACTCTATGCGCTCGAGCAGGTCAAGCGCGGCTTGCTCCGTTGGGAGGAATGGCTGCCGGATGGACTCCATCCGACGGCTAGGGGCAGCTATGCTTACGGTGAGAGCGTGATCGCGTTCTTGAAGGAAGAGCTGGCACGTTCGGAAGAAGCAGCCTCGCAAGCGGAATGCCCGCTGCCCGAGCCGCTGCATTCACGGCACTGGGGGAACGCCGAGGCCTTCCCGCTTGAGAGCATCGCGGCTTCAGGGCCGTGGACGCTGAGGCGCTGGCCCTACTACGAATGGATCGACCGCGTGCTGGAAACCGCCGCAGTGGGCGCAACGCTTACGATCGAATTCGAGGGCTGCGGAATTGCGCTAGGGTTCGATTTTGGACGGACGTCCGCGGAATTCCGTTATCGGATCGATGGCGGCGAATGGAAGGATGAGCGGCGCGAGCGTCCGGATTGGGTAGGCGCCGACGGCTGGTTCAGGCTCAGCGTGCTGGAGACGGATCTGGCGCACGGTAAGCATCGGCTGGAGCTTGAGGTGACGAACGGCAACCATCCGGGGTGCTCGGGCACGAACTTCCGCTTGGGTCTGGCAGGCATTATTCGATGAGCTTAATTGAGCACGAAAGCTATAGTGGTAGGGGCACGCAGCCAATGCGTGCCTTTTAATGTTTCCGGCTTTAGTATTTCTTTAGATTTTTCAGTAGGGAATAACGTAACTTTTTGTCGCGGTATTCCGTCTAAACGTTATACGATTTTCATATGGGAGGGGACTAGAGGGCGGATATGGCGTTATGGAACCGTAAGACGTCGATTAAGGCGCCTGTCGCTCTTGGCGAACAGGAGACGGAGAGAGAGACGGAAGCAGTCGAACCGCTGCTGCGGGTCAGCGGCGTGGAGCGATCTTTTCCGGTAGGCGGTCAATCGCTGAAGGTGCTTAAGGGCATCGACATGCAGCTCTTGCCTCGGCAGCTGGTCATGCTGCGAGGACGCTCGGGTTCGGGCAAGACGACGCTGCTCAATATGATCGGCGGTCTCGATCAGCCGACCAAGGGCGAAATCGTCTTCCGTGGACATCAATTTCACCGGATGAGCGATGATGCGCGGACAGTCGTGAGACGCGAGGACATGGGGTTCATCTTCCAAGCGTTCGCGCTGATGCCGCTGCTGTCTGCCTACGAGAACGTCGAGCTGTCGCTCCGCATGGCGAACAGGCCGAGAGCCGAGTGGAAGGCGCGGGTGACCGAATGTCTCGAGCTGGTCGGACTGGCGAAGCGGATGCATCATCGTCCGTTCGAGCTGTCCGGCGGGGAACAGCAGCGCGTCGCGATCGCGAAGGCGATCGCCCATCGTCCGAAGCTGCTGCTGGCCGATGAACCGACGGCCGAATTGGATTCGCAGATGGCTGCACAGATCATGAATGTTTTTCAGACGATTATCAAGACCGAACGCGTAACCATATGCATGACTACGCATGATCCTACGATTCTGGAGGTTGCCGACCATGTTTACGAAATGGTGGACGGAAAGTTCATTTAACGCGCGGGGGGTGACTCCGGCAGATCGCGAGCGCCTAGGGAAACGCCGCAAGGGAAGGATGCGCGGCGCAGCTTCCGTCGTGCTGGCCGTTTCTTTGGTTCTAGCCAGCGGCTGCAGCATGCTGCCGCCGGAGGACGAGGAAGAAGTGCTGCCTGAGATCACGCCGCCGCAGATATCGAAAAAGCCGGAGTATGAGGTAACCACCACGACGCTTGAGACCAAAGTATCCAGCAGCAGCGGCAGCAAGCTGATGTCGACGCAGGAGGAGACGCTGTTCTTCACGCTTGACGGCAAACGGCTGAAGACGCTTGCGGTGAAGCCTGGCGACAAAGTTGCGGCAGGCCAATTGATTGCCGAACTCGATGTCGAAGCCATGGAGAAGGATCTCCGCCAGAAGCGTCTGCAGTTCCGCAAGGCGGAAGTCTCCATGAAGGAAACGCTGCGCAAGCGGGACGAGATGGACCCGATCGAGTTCGAGGAAGCATCGATCGCCTTCGAGGAGCAACGGCAAGCGATCGTTGACCTTGAGAGCGAGATCGCCGAGGCGGCGTTGACGGCTCCGTTCGCAGGTACTGTCGTGCAATTGAGCGTGCAGAAGGGCGATGCGATTAAGGCGTATGACCCGATCTGCATCATTGCGGATACGAGCCGGCTTATCGTCGCCGCGAAGATATCCAAGGACGACTTGACGAAGGTCACGGTCGGCATGCCTGCCGTCGTGAACATTAACAGCGCCGGCGAATTCAAAGGCACGGTGAAGCAGCTGCCGATGAATACGACCGACGACTCGCAGGGCGGGGGCGGCAATCCTGGCAATCCCGGCGGCGAGGGCAACAAAATCGAGCGGCCGGAGGATTACCTGCAGATCGATATCGGTACGATGCCCGAGGGCGTGACCCGCGGCACGCCGCTGTCGGTCAACATCATTACGAACCGTAAGGAGAATGCGATTGTCATCCCGCTGTCCGCGCTTCGGTCGATCGGCTCGCGGACCTATGTCCAGGTTGTCGATGAGAACGGCAAGCGGGAGGTCGATGTCGCGGTCGGGCAGCAGACGGCGACGCAGGCGGAAATTCTCGAAGGGTTGACGCCAGGACAGAAAGTCGTAGGTCGATAGAATATGGGGATTCCGCTCTTACGATTCTTGTTCCGCAAGATGTGGAACACCAAATGGCTGACGCTGAGCACGATGGCGGGATTGATCGTAGCCGTCGCGTTCGCGACCAGCATTCCGATGTATGCCGACGGCGCGCTGAAGCGGGTCGTTGCCGACTCCCTTCAAGAGCAGAGCACCGGCCTGCCGGCAGGCTCGTTGCTCATGCGCTATCAGTCGACGGGCGGCGGCAAGACCGACCTTGCCGCGCTCGGGCAAGTCGATCGCTTCATTAAAAATGAGGTGCCGGAGCGAATCGGCTTCGGCACGCAAGTGTTTGCCAGCAGTCTGGCTATACGGGGTTCCGAGATCGTGCCGGTCGATCCGTCCAAGGTGGACGCAAGCCGCATGCGGCAGATGACGCTGATGACGATGGGCGGGCTGGCAGATAAGGCCGAGCTGATGCAAGGCCGCTGGTACACGGACAGCGAAGGCAGCGGCGAGTATCTCGAAGCCGTTATGCTCGAGGAAGCGATGTTCCGCAGCGATATGCATATCGGCGATGAATTCGAATACCCGGTATACGGCGGACTGAATCTTACGCTCAAGGTGAAGATCGTCGGCGCGTATAAGCCGCTGTCCGACACCGACCCGTTCTGGTATCAGGGCCTCGAATCCGTTATGAATACGCTCCTGATCAGCGAGCAGGCATTCCAGAAGCGGTTGCTGGAGCAATCGGGCATCCCGGTTCATAACGCGAATTGGTACTACGCCTTCGATCTGCGCGAGATCAAGACGAGTCAGCTATCGCCGCTCGGTCGGACGCTCGAACGCCTGAACGTCGAGCTCTACCAGCAATTGAAGGATACTCGCATCGAGATCTCGTTCGCGGATACGCTCGCGGATTTCCGCAAGCAGAGCCTTCAGTTGCAGACGCTGTTGTTCACGCTGGCGGCGCCCATGATCGCGATGGTGTTCTATTACATCGCGATGAATGCAAGGCAGTCGCTGGATAAACAGCGGAGCGATATCGCGGTGCTCCGAAGCCGCGGTGCAGGGACACGGCAGATAATACTGATCTATCTGCTGGAAGGACTGCTGCTCGGATCGGTCGCGCTCGCTACCGGTCCGTTCATCGGATGGTTCATGGCCAAGAGCATCGGTTCGGCGAACGGCTTCCTGACGTTCGTCGACCGCAAGTCGATCCCGGTCGGATTCTCGACGGAGGCGATGATCGCAGGCGGTGCAGCGGTGCTGCTGGCCGTGCTCTCGACGGTCATTCCGGCGATCCTGTTTGCCAAGTCCTCGATCGTCGGTTACAAGCAGCAGTTGGCACGTTCCGACCGCAGGCCGGGATGGCAGCGATGGTTCCTCGATGTGCTGCTCATCGGCGTTGCCGGCTATGGCTGGTACATGTTCAATGAACGGCAGATGCTTACGTTCCGCACCGGCATGACGACCGACCAGTTGAACGTGAATCCGTTCCTGTTCTTCGTGCCTGCCATCTCGATCTTCGCGCTTGGGCTGTTCTTCCTGCGGTTGTTCCCGCTGCTGCTCAAGCTGTTCAACCGGCTCGGACGCAAGTTTCTGCCCGTGCCGTTATTCTTGACGCTTACGCAATTATCGCGCTCATCCCAAGCGTATTATCCGCTCATGATCCTGCTCATATTGACGCTCGGCTTAGGCGTCTATAACGCTTCGGCAGCCCGCACGATCGATCTGAACTCGACGGAGCGGACCTTGTATCGATACGGCTCCGATGTCGTCATCCAGACCGTATGGGAAGGCAAAGCCGAAGTGAAGATTCCGACTCAGGGCAACGGCGGCGGATCGGGTGGCGGAGAAGGCGGGGGCGGCAATCCCGGGGGCAGCCCAGGCGGCAGTCCTGGAGGCAACCCCGGAGGCAACCCCGGTGGCGGCCAATCGGTCCCGACGCGAATCAATTATACGGAGCCGCCATTCGAGATCTTCCGAAGCTTAGAAGGCGTAGAAGCGGCCGCACGCGTGCTGCAGACGAAAGGCAATGTCGTCGTATCCGGCCGTTCGATCGGCCAAGGCACGCTGATGGGGATCGACAATACGGATTTTGCTGATGTCGCATGGTTCCGCAACGATCTGTTCCCGACGCATCCGTACCGCTATCTCGACGCGTTGGGCAAATATTACGAGCAGGCCGCGATTATTCCTTCCGGTGTTGCGGACAAATATCAGTTGAAACCCGGCGACCTGATCTCGGTCGGACTGCCGGACGGCATGCTCGAATTCGTCATCGTCGGCATCCTGCCGTACTGGCCGAGCCAATACCCGGATCAATCGCCGTTTATCATCGCGAATCTGGACTATATTTACGATCAAGTTCCGATCATGCCCTATGAGGTATGGCTGAAAATGGAGCCGGACGCAAAGGTAGCGCCGATTGTCACGAAGCTGCTGGAGCAAGGCATCGAGATGGCATCGGTGAAGGACGTGCGCTCCGAGCTGATCGTGCAAGCGAAGCATCCGACAAGAGGCGGCGTATTCGGCATCTTAAGTCTCGGATTCCTCGTCTCGGTCATCGTCTCGTTGTCCGGATACCTGCTCTATTGGTTCTTCAACTTGTCGGGCAGAATCGTGCAATTCGGCGTTCTGCGGGCAATGGGCTTATCGCGGAAGCAACTGACCGGGATGCTGCTGCTCGAGCAGCTGTTCACCGGCGGCTTGGCGATCGTCCTGGGATTATTCATCGGCAAGGTAACCAGCAAGCTGTTCCTGCCGTTCTTGCAGACGACCGACAATGTGGACAATGCCGTTCCGCCATTCCGCGTTATTTTCGATCAGCAGGACACCGTTCAGCTCTATGTGGTAGTCGGCTTCATGCTTCTGACTGGCGCTGCGCTTCTGTTCCTGCACATTCGCAGACTTCGCGTCCACCAGGCCGTGAAGATGGGAGAGGAGCGTTAGATGATGCAAGCAGAGACAATAGCGATGATCGAATGCGAGGGCCTCGTCAAAATATACAAAACAGAGGACCTCGAGGTTGTGGCGCTGCAAGGCTTGAACCTTACGGTCCGCCAAGGCGAAATGATGGCGATTATCGGCAACAGCGGCAGCGGCAAATCGACGCTGCTCAACATCCTCGGCGGATTGGATCGTCCTTCCGCAGGTCAAGTCAGCGTCGGTCCATGGGATCTGCTGAAGATTACCGATGAACAGCTGGTCCAGTACAAGCGAGAGACGGTCGGCTTCATCTGGCAGAACAACGCGCGAAATCTGCTGCCGTACTTATCGGCACTGGAGAACGTCGAGATGCCGATGATGCTGTCCGGCAGAATGGACCGCGCGTATGCGAAGCAGCTGCTCGAGATGGTGGGCTTGAAGGAACGGATGCATAACAAGCTGCATCAGCTGTCCGGAGGCGAGCAGCAGCGCGTCGCGATCGCGATCTCGCTCTCGAATAAGCCGCAGATGCTGCTCGCGGATGAACCGACGGGCTCCGTGGATACGAGAACCTCGGATATGATCATGGACATCTTTCGCAGGCTGAATCGCGAGCTCGGCGTTACGATCGTCATCGTTACGCATGACCTGTCTCTGGCGGGCAAGGTGGACCGCGTCGTGGCCATTCGAGACGGATTGACGAGCACCGAATTCGTGAAGCGCAACGAGAATCTGGATCAAGCCCCCGGTACGCTGGGCGGGTTGAAGCAAGACCATGAGGAGTATGTCGTGGTAGACCGAGTCGGTCGGCTGCAGGTGCCGAAAGATTATCTGACCGCTCTTGGCATCAAAGACAAGGCGACCATGGAGTTCGACGGGGAACGAATCGTTATTACGGCACCGAAACTATTGGAGGGGTAACCATGGAGAAGATGAGAGGAAACGCCGGACGCGCCGGCAAGCTGCGGCGATTCGCGATTGTGCTGCTCGCAATGACGATGCTGGGATCGCTGCTCGCGGCATGCAGCAAGGGCAGCGAAGACAGCGGTGCCGAAAGGAGCGTGCTGCGGATCGGAACGCTGTACGGCAGCCCGCAGGATGAAGTGTGGTTCAGGCAGCAGTACACGGATACGTTCGAGATGTTGAACAACAACATCGATATCGAGATCGTATCGGCGATCGATTGGAACAATCAACGCTTCGCGACGCCTGAGGAGCAGCAGAAGCAGCCCGATGCTTATGAAGAGCTGACGAAGATGCTGAACGGCCAGAATCCGGTCGACGTCGTCGTGGTGGAGTACAATTATCTTCGCAGGCTCGTGCAGGATAATATGCTGCAGCAGCTGGATCCGTTGATTCAGAAGGATGAATTCGACCTGTCCGATTACGTTCCGACCGTGCTCGAGGGGATCAAATCCGCAGGCGACAACAACTTGTACGCATTGACGCCTACGTTCAGCTCTTCCGCGATGTACTATAATAAGAAGGCATTCACGGATGCCGGCGTCGAATTTCCGACGGACGGTTTATTCTGGGAGGATATCTTCACGCTTGCAGGCCGCGTCGCGAAAGGCGAGGGCGAAGAGCGGATGTACGGCCTCTCGATGAACCGCTGGAGCGGGGACGGATTCTATGAAATCCAGAACTATGCCGCGCCGCTCCAATTGAAGATGTATGACGACAAGGCGGAGAAGATGCTCGTCAACACGCCGCAGTGGGAGAAGGTCTGGACCGATATCGCGAACCTCTACAAAAATAAAGTAGCGCCGAACATGAACGAGATCCAACAAGAGCTCTACAAGGAAGGCCAGCCGTACAATCCATATCAAGGCGACCTGTTCATGAGCGGCCGCGTCGCGATGATTGTCGCGGAGTACGGCTACATGACTGAGCTGCAGCAAGCGAAGGACAATGCCGATAAGATCGAAGGCTTCAAGCCGATCGATTGGGATGTCGTCACCGTGCCGCAGCATGCTGCGGCTCCGGAGATCGGCGGCAACGTCTATCTGAGCTCGCTCATGGGCATCAACGCTAAGGCGCAGAATCCGGATGACGCGTGGGAATACGTGAAATTCCTGAACAGCAAGGACTGGGCGAAACTGAAGTCGCGTTCGATGTGGGAATTGACCGCGCGCAAAGAGTTCCTGAAGCCGAAGGACGGCATGTCGTTCAACATCGACGCATTCACGAAGCTGAAGCCGGTACCGCCGCAGAGCACGGATCAGGAACAGCTCTATCGCGACTACCCGAATCTGTGGCAGGTCCAGAACATCGGGCAGCCGCTGTTCCAGGAAGTGCTCCAGGGCAACAAGTCGGTCAAGGAAGCGCTGGCAGAGTGGGAGACGCAGGGCAACGCCATGCTGCAGCAGATCAAGGAGAATCCGAACGGCCCGATCGGACCGATCGATGGCGGCGGGGTTCCGATCGAAATCTACAAAGAAGGTTAAGCAGGTACAGCCAGACTGCAGCACTGCCGCAGACGGTCCAACAGACCGTCCGCGGCTTTTTTTCGTGTTGCCGCTTGAAAGTGCCGATAATCGGTTATGCTATGCAGTACGAGAAGGCGGTAACATTACGGAGGATTAGGAGGTCGTTCGCATGCGTTGGATCTATTGGGTCCGATTGTATGAGTCGAAATTTCAAGCAGGTTGTTTGGTGAAGCGAATGGAGAATGATTGGTGGATCTATGGGCATGATTGCCCTCGCGAAGTCGAAGTATTCCGGTCGCGCAAGGGCAGGTACGGCGTGCGCTATATGCCATAATTTATCCTCCCGTGAAATGCAAGAATGGTATTGACTTCTGAATGTAATCTGTAGTATAGTAAATTTTGTCGCCATTCATAAATGTTCATGATGGTACCGTCGCGGGGTGGAGCAGCCCGGTAGCTCGTCGGGCTCATAACCCGAAGGCCGCAGGTTCAAATCCTGCCCCCGCAACCAATCTTCCTATCATGGAACCCCATAGGGGCCCTTAGCTCAGTTGGTTAGAGCGGTCGGCTCATAACCGATTGGTCGGGGGTTCGAGTCCCTCAGGGCCCACCATTTGTGAACATCCATGCCGGGGTGGCGGAACTGGCAGACGCACAGGACTTAAAATCCTGCGGGTGGTGACACCCGTACGGGTTCGATTCCCGTCCTCGGCACCATTTTTGGTTAATTGGAATGAGCAAGGAACAATGACCCTCCTGCAATGAAGGAGGCTTTTTTGTGTTTCAGGAGCTTTTCTACGCTTCCCTCAGAAACTGTGGTAAAATAATCTACAAGATTCTTACTCGTAAATAGGTTAAGATTAGAATGGTTTAATCTCCGCTGTTAACAATCGAGCCTTGCGGTCGATTGACTAAGAAGAGTTATCGTGAATTCGACATTGATGTTCCCGAATGAAGGAAATATAATACTAGTAGTATTGGATTAGTTCCGGCTGATTTGGCTGACTCTTCAATTTGAAAAGGGGCAAACTTTGGTGAATTACTTTTTGTTTTTAGTGGCGTCCTCTATTGAATACTTCGGTGCATTTATGTTTATGTTTGCGCTCTTTCGATTTAGGATCCGGAGGCAATTAGTCTACAATATTCTACTCGTATCATTTCTGATGAGTCAAGTATCCTATTTCACTAGGATTAATCCAGGGATCGATGAATTTTCAACTTACATTCAGTTTGTATTATTCATAATTGTGTTCTGGATTCTGTTCCTTATTCCCTTATTTCATTCAATTATTATGAACTTTGCAGGAGTAGCTTCCGGTATCGTTATACAGGGTCTCTTTATACTGTTGTTTACTCAGACAAGTGGTCAAACTATGAATTCTCTAATAGACAATGTATGGATTGCGTCAGCTATACAAATCCTAAGCTCAATTATTCATCTTGCGTTGGCCCGAACGATCGTGATCTGGAATTGGGGGTTCGATTTTGTGCCGACTTCTCCTCGATCCAACGTGAGAATCAACGGAACAAATGCCATTCTTATAGGGATTATCTCGTTTGCTATCGTCTTATCTGCTTTTCTTGCGTACATTTTTAAATCGAATCTAAACGTATATGTTGCTTGCGCAAGTATTATTTTTATTCTTACTTTACCGGCTTTTATTTATTTTTCTGCGAGGAAGGATAATGAAGATGCTACGTAAAGTTGCAGCCGATTTAAATGTTAGGATGAAGAGCCATGGAGTCGAAGCACCGTCAATTGATGTGATTGCATACGCATTAAGTATTGTCACGAATACATTATCCATAATTGGAGTCAGTTTGTTAATAGGCTTAGTAACAGGAGAGTTTGGACGAACACTGCTTCTATTAGGCATATTTGCGTTAATTCGATATCTTTCTGGTGGCTATCATTTAAAATCAGGCCTATGGTGCATTGTTGTATCTAGCGCAATGATGGGAGGACTTCCGCACATCCGGCTTGACGAGCAGTGGATTAATATACTAACAGTCATTTCACTCGTTGTATTTCTATGGTTCGCGCCAGCGAATTACGATAAATATGCACGAATCTCCCCAAAGTATTTTCCAATGTTAAAAATCACTTCAGCTCTTATCGTTGCATCGAATTTTTACTTTGTTTCCGATCTTCTTGCAACAGCGGTTTTTACCCAGGCATTGCTGTTACCTTTTAAGGAAGGGGGTGGAACGGGATGAAGAAAAAAGCGTACCAACTTCTCGCAAGCGGCATCATTGCACTGGCTTCTGCATTTGTACTCATGGGTTCATATTACTTTATTAACAAGCCAGAAATCCCGGCGGAACTAAGAAAGAAGGGCGCATAAGATGAAGATGCCAGTAGTCAGACGCCTAGGTCGCAAGGATTTCGAGATCGTCATGATCGACATGGGCGATGTTCTCTTTACCTACGTGGAGGGCAGCGTCATCCGATACCAGACGAAATCGGAAATATTCAGCCAAATCAGTACGCTTGAAGAGCAAGAGCGACTCTTGTCCACGATGGGCTTCAGCAAGCTGGAACGCGGATATCTCGTCCAGATGGATAAGGTCGAATGGTTCGATGAAGACACGTATCAAGTCTTCTTCGAACGGCATCCTTCCAAGGCAGCACCCAGCGCACCGGTTTCGCGGGCGCATCGAAAGGACATACCGAAGGAGAAGGTTGTTAAACCTGAGCCTGAGAGCCTTGTGAATGGGTTATATTATCCATACAGCCGCTGATCGGACAACCCTGATCGGCATTCTGCAAGCGAAGCAAGAAAGCCGGCCATCGGCACGATTGGCCGGTTTTCTTCGTGGAATCGGAGGAGCATGAACATGCTGACGAACTTACCGCTAGACTGGGAAGAACGGCTGCGGTCCGAGACGACGCAGCCCTATTATCGCGAGCTGTCCGCACGGCTTGCGGAAGCTTATCGCAGCACAACGGTCTATCCGCCGTCCGAGCAATTGTATCAAGCTATGGCCTATACCTCCTATCTGGATACGAAGGTCGTCATTCTGGGCCAGGACCCTTACCATGGACCCGGTCAAGCGCATGGCCTAAGCTTCTCGGTGCCTCCTGGCGTACCCATTCCGCCGTCGCTCCGCAACATCTATAAGGAGCTGCACGACGATGTCGGCTGCCCGATTCCCAGCCATGGCTGCTTGGTTCCCTGGGCAAGGCAGGGCGTGTTATTGCTGAATGCGGTACTGTCCGTGGAAGCGGATCGAGCGGGGTCGCATAGCCGAATCGGCTGGGAACGTCTGACGGATCGCATCGTTCACGTATTGAACGAACGGGAACGGCCTGTCGTATTCCTCTTGTGGGGGAAGCATGCGCAGGATAAAGCTTCCTTCATCGATCGCAGCCGTCATGGCGTCATCGAGTCCGTCCATCCGAGTCCGCTGGCTGCTTATCGAGGCTTCTTCGGCAGCCGACCGTTCACCAGAGCGAATGCATGCTTGCGTTCCTACGGATCAACGGAGATTGATTGGGCTCTATCTGAGGAGTCGGAGAATAACGATGGATAGAGGTTTGCGACGATCCTCGCTGGCAGCTAGAAGGCCGATCAACAGTCATGCGACTGATGATCGGCCTTCTGATTGTTCGCATCGTTATTGAGCCATCCCGCTGTTTGTATTTGCTGCGCTGGCAGTGCCGGGGAAACCGCTGCTTCCCCCATCCGAGTCCGCCAGAATCGGCTCGTATTGGGAGCCGATATACGTGGTTGCCTTCACTTCTGTAATGACCTGCGGGTACATCCTATCCGGATCAGGGAGAACGGGCTCCGCATGAATCACGGCCTTCATGCCGTCGAAGCTTATGGAGGCGATGCGAATGCCATAGCCGGGATGAGGCGCTTGAGCGCTGACGGTAATTTCATTCACCTGTTCATTGACCGCTGACTGACTCAAGCTCAGGTCGTACAGCGGGTGGTTAGCCGGCTCCTCGTCCGGTACTTGCTGTTCACGCGCCGACTGCACGAAGAGAAGGGCGCGGTGCAGCCAGCCGGCGGCTTCGCCGCGTTTCATGGTAGTCTGCGGCTCGAACCGCTGCTGCCCGTTCAGTTCGGCGATGTTCGTGATGAGCAGCTTCTGGATGCTGTTCCTATAGTCCGGCGTAATGTCCGGCTCGTCTTCGATTAAGACGTATTGCTCGGTATAAGCATAATCCCCAGTCTGCGTAACGGCTTGGAATAGGTGATGAGCGAATTGCTCGCGCGTCATTTTCTCTTCCGGGCGTACATTACGGGGAATATCAAGACCGCTGTAAGCGGCAATCACGAACGCATCGGAGTACCAGGCATCATCCTTAGCATGCGGGTAGTGATCGCTTGCCAGGGGCATTTTGATAAAACGCATATGATCGATATTGAGCTCGAACGCTTTCACGAGCAGGACGACGCCGGAAGCATACGTCAGGGGACCTTGTGGATTGAATGCGCCTCTGTGCTCGCCTAGCACGATTCCGGCGTCTTGCAAAGCGCGGATCGCTTCTCGATTGTTATCCGTCTCCGTATCGGAGAATGCGAGGGCGGATTGTCCGATCGCCGACAACATCGCGAAGGCAAGGACTAGAAGGAACAGGGGGCGGGTCAGCTTACGTGCAGTCTTCATGCTTGATTCACCTCGGTATGGGATAGTTTTGCCTTTTCGTCCACTCAGACGGATGTTCGATCGGAAAGGTTGCAGATCCATTATGTAGCATTACGATACGAATTGTAGTAGAATGTTCCGTACATCGCGATTGCGGAAGAGGAGGAGTGATTCGCCAATGAAGACGGGGAAGAGGTGGCTGGCAGCCGGTGCTGTCGGCATGTTAACCGTGGCTTTCTTTGCGGGGACGGCGGTAGGAGCGGGAGGCATAGCATTAATCGTGAACGGAAAAAAGGCATCTGCCGAGGTCCTCTTGCGCAACGGCGTTACCTACGTTCCTCTGCGGGCTGCCGCTGAATTGTTAGGTTCAGAAGTGCAATGGGAGAGCGCAACGAGAACGGTCCGCATAGAGTCGTTAGCAGAGCCAGGGGTACAATACGCAGGCGAGTTCAGATTCAGCGGGATGACCGTTAAGGAGCAGAACGGCACGACGATGATTACGACCGAGATCCGCAACGAATCGGATGAACGCGCCGAAGCGGTTCTGTTCTCGGCTGTATTCTACGATGCAGAAGGCAAGCGTCTGGGCAATGCGGTAGGGACCGCGGTCGAATTAAGCAGCGGAGAAACGGCAACGGTGCATCTGCTGACGGACGATAGGGGCTCTCTCGGCGATTATGCGACTGTTCGCTATCAGATCGAGCAGGTGTTGTAAGGCGGCCGAGTCAAGCAGCTCCCGCATATCGATTTCGACATGAGCAGACAAATCGACAATCTTCCGTTACAATAAGGATACATATGGGAGAAAAGCGAGTGAATGCCATGCTTAAGCGATTGAACTGGGTCTGGATCGCAATATTGTTAGGATTGATCATATTCTGGGGCGTGCTCGGGTATTGGCTTATGTACTGAACTGCGGTATTAGCGTGCCCGACATTATGCGATTACACGAAAAAATACCCCTTGCATGCAAGGGGTATTCGCTTGTATGTATGGTGATCTGTAGTGGGCTCGAACCACTGACCCCCACCCTGTCAAGATGGTGCTCTCCCAGCTGAGCTAACAGATCACGTCTTAGCGACAAGTAATAATATATCAAGTTTCGATTGCAGAGTCAACCCCAATTCACAAAAAAAAAGCCGAGCCTGCAAAAAGGGCCAAGCTCGGTCATCTTGCGGCACTATCCCTTGACGATATCGCACTTGGTCTTGATGAAATGAATTTGGTTATGCAGCCGGTTCAGCTCCTGCTGCTCTTGCTCGGTTCGGTCCGTTTTTGCTTGCAGATGCGCAAGCGACTGCTGAATCTCCATCAGATCGGCAGAAGCATTCGCGCAATCATAATCGCTTTCCAATTGATCGACCATTCCGGGAAGCCTCCTTCCGTACGACGGCATTTTCGCTAACGGGTCTTATTATGTTCGGGAGCATTCGGGTTATGCGCGGATTCGGCGATACTTTTTTTACCCACCCGCACATAAAATGCAGTAAACGCATTCAGACGGAGGCGATAGGATGGTAAGAGAAGCAGCGCTGCTGGCCGTATGGCTTCTGGGGATGTTCACACTCATCGGGCTGGTCATCGGCTTCGCATGGAGAACGGTGAGAAGGGATTCCGTCACGTACGATGAAGAGCATGTGTGGCGGAGGAAACGATAAACGCTGCGCGACGAGGCTGCATAAATGAGGTTAACGCAGGCAATACTGCTTCCAGCACCAGGCAGACATTGGTTCTGGAAGGAGGAGCAGGTCTGAAGAAACAGCATGCGATAATTGGGGTAATATTCGCGTCCGTGTCATGCCTGACAGGCTGCGAAAGGATGGAGCCGCCTATTCGTCTGCAGCCTGCAGCATACGAGGCGGTGTTCCGGGATGTGTACGCGGAGTCCGTCTTCGGGTCGGTGTACGGCACTTCCGATCAGCCGCTCAACCCGAAGAATCCATTAGGCAATTCCGGGGGAATGAGGCCGCTTCCTCCGTTGGGATCGGAATAGTCAGTCCGTTACCGTACAGGCCTGAATGCCAAGGAAGCACCCCTAACAGGTGCTTCCTTGGCGTTATAGAGCCATTATTCAGAACGTAGGCAGATTATCCAGGTTGTTGTCCTTGCGACCATCGGGATTCGAGCGGAGGTGTTCCTCTTGATCGCGGCCTTTGAATACGTTCAAATTCATGATCTCGTTATTCTTAACCATCGACTGAGCGGTCTTGTAGTCGACTACCCTGCCGGAGGTTAATTTCAAATCGACGATATCGCCGTCGCCGTTCTTCCGAACCGCTACTACTTCTTCTTGCTGCATTGTTCATCGCCTCCCGATACTAGCTTGCCTGAATGCGGACATGATTATTCTGCAACAAGAAGACCGGCCCCTTGAGCAGGAGAGCCGGTCTGTCATGTCAGGTGCAATTAGAACGAATAAGCGACGTGCTGCTCGACGAATGTCATCTTGCCGGTCTTGCCGATATACGCTTCGTAATCATCCGCATAATGCATGAGCCGTACGCGCTCTTGCACATCCTCCGGAAGGGTAAGAAGCTCCTCCAGTGAGGCATGTACGGCGCCAGGGCCTTGCAGCTGGCAATCGTGGAATACGGTGCAGCCCTTCTCTCGGACCATTCTCGTCACAAGCTCGGCATCGAACCGCATGTCTGACGTGTAGAAGAAGTTATCGTTGATGAGAAGGGAGTAGCTTGACTTGTACGGGATATGTTCGGTTGGAATCAATTCGATCGTGAGTCCCGGATGCAGCTCGGCTGCCGAGTGTGCTTCTAGGGTACGTACTTGGAAAAACTCGCCGATCGTCTGCCAACTGCCCTGCGAAAGCCCGCCTTTGAGCGCGTTCTCCCACAATGGCTCGAGCAGGTCTGCCGGGACGTAGAGCACCGGCTTCCTCTTGATCTCGAACTTCATTCGGAATGCGTATTCTTCAAGTCCGCCGATATGGTCGGCGTGGATATGCGTGATGAGCACGGCATCGATATCTTGAATGGGTTTACCCAATTTGTAGAGCGATGTAGGAGCGGTTGTGCCGCAATCGATCATGAGCGTGTAGCCATTCGACTCGATCAAAGCATTCGTATTGAAATGCTTCTTGGCGAATGCGCTTCCTGTTCCGAGCATTAGGATGTCCAAACCGCTGCTCCTCCTGAGGTCATTTTTCTCAATTTAACATTTTTAGCCACGGATTAAAAGAGGAAACAAGCAAAAACATGCGGAATCGTGACATTCGCCGCTTCCAACTGCGCCAAGGCTCATACAATGGGAATAAATGCACGGGTAGAGGAGCCGATGGCCATGAGCAAAGCGAAGAATGCAAAAGCAAAAAAAGCCCCCCCTTCGGACAAGAGGCATACGCGGATGCAGGTCGTGTTGTCCGCGACGTGCGAGGTTTGCCCGACGCCTTGCGCGAGAGGAATCCGATACAGGGAGAGGATGCGCAATGCTGGGGCGGTCGGCAAAGGCGTGCCGTGCATTTTGACCCGGACATACGCCTGAACGACATTTCCCGGGCAAGCGCAGAATGCTACAAGAAACGACAGCCCGGCTTCGCACGAAAAATGTTTCATATCGTGCGCAACTTTGGACGGCTTGGCGGGTATAACCATACATCCAGACCAACGGATGGAGGTTTACAAGGATGAGAGTAAGAAAACTGCTCGTCTTGGTCATGCTGCTGTCGTTATGGGGCGGAACCATGATGTTTGCGGATTCGGTCAGCCAGAAGATCAGAATAATTGTTAACGGTTCGGAATTGAAGGAGAACGCGGTGCTGATCGACGGCATTACGTATTTGCCGATGCGCCAGATCGCGGATACGCTCCAGTCACTCATCACCTGGGACGAGTCGAGCAAGAAAGTGACGCTGAATAAACCGAACGTTCATATGGTTACCTTCACCGGAGGGTCGAAAATATTCGGGAACGTCACGAAGGGCGATAAGCATGACTTCGACGTATTGGCGCAAGTGGACAGCTTGACCGACAATATCTCGGGCATCAAGATCAGTATCTTTGATCCGTACGGCAGAGAACAGATCATCCAAGAGAAGAAGGTCAGTCCCGATACCGACAATTTCTGGTTCCGAACGGAGAAGATCAGCTACAAGTTCGAGAATACCGGAAACTACACGATTCGTTTCTTCATGAGACAGCCGGGCTCCGAGAACTGGAGCGTCGTATCGGAGAAGAAGATCGCTTCCAAGTAGCGAGAATACCGAGTGAAAACAAGGCGTTCCGAATCCCGGTTTGCGGGGACGGAGCGCCTTGCGTTTGACCGTGGGATGCGTGCATGATACGATACGAGGGAAGCGACACAAGCATCAGTCCATATCTATCGAAATGAGGGTTTACAGATGAGCGAACATCAGCACGGCGAAGATTGCGGATGCGGGCATGATCATGACCACGAAGAGCATGTCTTTATCGTCAGCGACGAGGAAGGCAACGAGATCGAGATGATCATGGCTCGCACGTTCGAATCGAATGAGCAGATCTATGCCGTACTGCTCGACCGCAACGATCCGGAATCGGACGCTGTTATATTCAGAGTCGAAGAAGAGAATGACGAAGCATTCTTGGTTAATATCGAGGATGACGAAGAATGGGAACGCGTATCCAAGCTTTACGAGGAAATTGCGGAGCAGGAAGATTAAGACGAACGCCGGAACGCGAATGAAGCGAAGGCATGCGATCGGATGATGCATGCCTTCGCTTTTCTGTTTGCGTAGAATCGGTTATTTGCGGGGGTTATAGTATATCGTACGTCCGTTGAACAAGGTCAATTCGGCGAGCAGATGCTTCGCCATATATTTGCAGAGTTCGTTGCCCTTGGCCTTGTCGCCGTGCGTAGCGTCATCAGGCAGCACGACTTGCACGTAATGGCGCTCTTGGTCCCCCGATTGCTCGCTGCCGACACCGAACACGATATACCGATACAGCGGGTCATTGCCCTTCAAGTAGAACCATTCCTCGCCCGGTTTGGTCTCGATCGTGTAAGGAAAGGCGGCCTCCGCATATTCCCAGCCAAGCTGCTGGCCTGTAAGTGCGGTCTGCTCGCGGTATCGATGAAGCTGTTCCTTCACGCCGTCCAGCGTTAGCTGCTCGACGGCTGAGCCCTCAACCAAACGGATGTAAGCGCTTTGACTCAATTGAGCCACCTCCCATTCCCTAGAATAGCATTGTTAATTCCGCTTGACAATCATTCCCCTTGGGCAGCCTCCCTGCAGAATTTGGGTAAGGAAGACTATTGTCGGCGTAACCGCTTTCATACTATAATAGTGTAAATATTCAGAATATTTAAGCGAGGAGGGACGTTATCTTGTTCGAATCATTATATGATTTGTCGGAGAAAGCGGAGGTGCATTTTGTCGGCTGCGTTACGGAGCAGGCGCGTTATGATTTCTCGATTATTTACACGAAGCAATTTTTCGGCAAGCCGCTGGTAATCTGCATGCAGACGGGGAATTCGACGCTGCTATGCGCCAATGACCTGAAGAATCCGGATTCGCTTAAGCGGACGTTCCGCTTGCGGGACCTGCAAGCGGCGGAGGAGCTCCGCTTGCTGCTCACCCATCGACTCCCCGAATTGGAAATGGGGGACCAATATTGATGGACGACGCGGCATCGTCGATTGAATCATGAAGGGCAGCCAACGATTAGCTGATCAGCTAATCGGCCGGCTGCCCTTTGTACGTGCCGGCGAATTGCCGGACTAGAAGATCGCGTTCTCTTCGACGATGACTTTGACTTGCTGGACGCTGCGGTCCTCAGGTCCCTTGACCGGCAGCCCTACCTCGACATGCTCCACGATATAGTCGATATTCTCTTGCGAGATAACTTCGCCTGGCAGCAGAATCGGTATGCCAGGCGGGTAGACATAGATGAACTCCGCGATGATGCGGCCTGCCGATTCCTTGAACGGCACGATCTCGGTCTCCGCGTAGAAGGCGTCGCGCGGCGTAAGCGAGAGCTGCGGAATTTCGGGAATTTTGACCACGAGTTCCTTGGCTTCGTTGTTCTCGAATTGCGCGGACATCTCGCGGAGCGCTTCGAGCAGCGTATCGACCGTCTCTCTTGAATCCCCTGGCGTTATCAACGCGAGAATGTTGTACATATCGCTGAGTTCGACCTCGATGTTGTAACGGTCCCGCAGCCAGTTCTCCGCTTCGTATCCCGTGATGCCCAGATGGCGGACATGGATCGTCACTTTGGTCGGGTCGCAGCTGAATGTCGCTTCGCCGCCGAGAATCTCTTCGCCGAAACAATACAGACGCGGAATGCCGTTAATGGCCTCGCGCGCGTATTGGGCAAGCTCGATCGCATGCTCGGCCAGCTCATGGCCATGAAGCGCCAGATGTCGCCTGGACGTGTCGAGCGAAGCGAGCAGAATATAAGAGGTAGAAGTGGTCGTCAGCATGCTGATGATCGTCTGCACGCGATGCGGGTTTATGCGTCCCGCACGCACGTTCAGGATCGAGCTTTGCGTCATGGAGCCTCCCAGTTTATGCACGCTGGTCGCAGCCATATCGGCGCCTGCCTGCATCGCGGACATCGGCAGCTTCTCGTGAAAATGAATGAGTACGCCGTGCGCTTCGTCGACGAGAACGGGGATATCGTATTCATGCACCAGATCGACGATTTCCTTCAAGTCCGCGCAGATGCCGAAGTAGGTCGGGTTAATGACGACGACCGCCTTCGCGTCCGGATGGCGGTTCAAGGCGCGTCGAACGGAACGGGTCGTGATGCCGTGATCGATGCCCAAGTTCTCGTCGCGGGCCGGCGAGATGAAGACGGGCCGCGCGCCTGCGAAGATGATGGCTGACATGATCGATTTATGCACGTTCCGAGGGACGATGATCTTATCGCCCGGCGCGCAGACGGTCAGAATCATCGTCATGATCGCACCGCTTGTCCCTTGTACGGAGAAGTAGGTGTAGTCTGCGCCGAATGCGTCCGCCGCGAGTCTCTGGGCTTCTGCGATTACGCCTGTCGGCTGATGAAGATCGTCCAGCGGCGCAATGTTGATGAGGTCGATCGACAAGGCGTTGTCGCCGATGAATGACCGGAATTCCGGGTCGCTGCCCATGCCCTTCTTGTGCCCTGGTATGTGGAATTGAACAGGGTTATTGTCCGCGTGTCGGCGGAGTGCGCTAAACAGCGGGGTGGAGCTGTGATCCATCGCGTCCATCCCATCCTTTCTTTTTTGCGAGTGATAAGCGGATTACGATCCGGCTTATGTAGCGTGCGATCGGGAATTGAATTAAACAAGGTTGAGTATAGCAAAATCGGGGGGGATTGCAAGTTCGTTTTTGGTGAAAATAGTGAGGGTAGAAGGGAGGTCTCAGATGGCCATGCGCAATCGGCAGGCCGGCGTCCGCGCTTGGGCGTCGCCGTTCGTGCTGCAGCTGCTCACGATCATGTTCGTCACGGAATTCGTCAAAGGCGCGCTGCTCATATCGCTGCTCCCTGTCTATATGAGCGAGGCGCTTGGCTTATCCGCTTCCGCGATCGGCTGGGCGCTCGCGGCACAGTACATCGGCGATAACGCCTTCCGCAGCCCGCTCGGCTTCATGATCGATCGGGCAGGCTACCGGATCGTCATGCTGGGAGGCGTGTTGATGACCTTCGCATCGGTCGTCGTTGCGGCGATCGCCGCTGCGCCGATCTGGATGATCGCGGCCTGCCTGCTGCTCGGTGCCGGCACTTCGCCGCTATGGCCCTGCGTCATCACGGGGACTACAGGGGCAGCCGGCCAAGAAGCCAGCGGCACGATCATGAGCATCGTCTATATGGCTTGGCTGTCCGGCGTAGGGATCGGGCCCATCGTCATCAACTTCTTCATCATCGATTCCTACCAGCCGGCCTTCAGGCTGCTCGTCATCATCATGATGGCAGTCACGCTCGTCGCGCTGCTGCTTCCGGGTCGCAGCCGTCCAGCGGCCGATACGAAGGCCGGGAAGGAAAGCGAGTCGACCCGACGTGCTCCAGGCAGCGAGCAGAGCGGCATCGCTGCATACTTGCGAATGGTCGGACGGTCGGTGAATGCCAGTCCGCTGCTCTATCCTGCGATGTTCGCGCAGACGATGGCGCTGGGACTGCTTGTGCCGGTGCTCACGCTGTATGCGCGTACCGTGCTGGGCTTGACGCCGCAGCAGTACAGCTATTTTCTGCTTGCAGGAGGCGCGATTACCGTGCTGGGGCTCATCCCGGTCGGCAAGCTGGTCGACAGAGTCGGCACAGCGCCGTTCCTTCATGCAGGCTTTATCGCTACAGCGGTGACGCTGCCGATGCTCGGCATGACCGAGCGGCCTGCCTTTGCCTTGCCGATTATCGTGCTAGTCGGATTAGGCTTCGCTTGCGTCATTCCGGCCTGGAATGCGCTGATCGCTTACGCTATACCGCAAGAGGAGCGCGGCGCGGTGTGGGGGTTCTTCTTGACGATCGAAGGAACGGGCACCGTGCTAGGCTCCATACTTTCGGGCTTCCTATGGGATAAGTTGGGTCCCCATGCGCCATTTATTGCGAGCGGAAGCACGATGGCGCTCCTATTTATTCTTCATTTGTTCATTTCCCAGCGCCGGAAACTTATGATAACATAGGCGAGTGGAGGGAAATAGACATGTTGAATAAGCAATTAGCCGTCGTCATGGTCATTCTGATGACGGTATTCATCGGATTCGGGATTATCATTCCCGTCATGCCGGAGCTCGTCAAGAGCGTCGATCCGGGCAAGGCGGAAATTCATAACGCGCTGATGTTATCCATCTATTCTGCGGTGTCGTTCGTATTGTCCCCATTATGGGGCGGCCTGTCGGACCGCATCGGCCGCCGTCCGATCATCTTGACCGGCGTGCTGGGCTTCGCGGCAAGCTTCTTGCTGTTCGGCCTCGCTTCGGACAACCTGACCTTGATGTATGCGTCGCGCGTACTGGGCGGCATCTTCTCCGGCGCCGTCGTCTCCGTCATCGTCGCCTATGTTGCGGATGTGACTCCGCCCGAGCAGCGCACGAAAGGGATGGGCCTCGTCGGCATGTCGATCGGGCTCGGATTCACATTCGGACCGGGCGTCGGCGGACTGCTCAGCCGCGTCTCGCTCGAAATGCCGTTCTTTGCGGCTTCCGGCTTGTCCGCAGCCCTGTTCGTGGCCGCATACATATGGCTGAAGGAATCGCTGCCGCGAGAGAAGCGGCGTCAAGTTCAAGAGAAAGCGCCGTCCCGGTGGACTGCTTTTACAGGCCCGTTGAAGTACTTGTACATGCTGGCGTTCTTCGTCACGTTCTCGCTTGCTGGGCTGGAATCGACGCTGCAGTGGTTCGGCATGGCGCGATTCGACGTGACGCCGTTCCAGTTCGGCATGATGTTCTTCGTCTGCGGCATCGTCGGGGCGCTCGTCCAAGGCGGCGTCGTCAGACGCCGCGTCAAGAAGGGACAGGAGCCGGCTTACATCGCTGCCGGGCTCGTCATCTCCGGGATCGGCTTCTTCCTGCTCATCACGACGCATGATCTATGGTCTGCTACGATTTATCTTGCGATATTTGGGGTAGGGAATGCCTTGATTCGGCCTTGCGTGACTTCGCTGATTACGCAGAAGACAACGGTCGGGCAAGGGGTTGCCTCCGGACTCAGCTCCTCGATGGACAGTCTCGGCAGAATCGTAGGCCCGATTCTGGCTGCGTTCCTGTTCCGCCTCGAGCTGACGCTGCCTTTGTTCGTCGGCGGCGTGCTCTCGATCGCCGCGCTGCTGCTGCTGTCACGCTTCCGGGCACTGGATGCGGAAGCCGGCAGACGCGAGCCAAATTCGCAATCGCTATAGAACATACAAGCATCAAGAAACGCTCCGCGTAGTCGCGGAGCGTTTTTTGGCGATCGGTCCTATCGGATGGTCAGGCTAGGCCATGGAGCCGAATGCCATGCGATAGAGCGGCATAAGCGTCTCGAATGTCTCTTCTGCGCGGCTGATCAACGCTTCGCCGTCCCGTAGCAGCGGATCGCTGCGGTCCAGGTGGATGCCGCAGAGCACCTCGGAAGCCTTAACGTCCGCCAACCGTTTGAACAGCGCCTCGAGTTCGGCTTGCGTCATGGATCCGTGCCGGGTCGCTTCCGGATTCATGTGGTCACCCGACCAGATGTAACGGTCGGGGACGATCGAGCGAATCTCGTCCAGTCGTCCAAGGGCATGCTCGGCGAAGACCGACTTGTTCGCCGATTCGTAGATGACGGCGAACTGGATGAACAGATGGGATTGCCACAGCCCGATTTGGAAGTGCGGATGGGCCTTGTAGCCGCGCTTGTTGGGCGCGTAGGCCACCCACGTATCTTGCGGCGGATGCACGGTGCGCCTCGCATGCTTCGCGACGTGCGGGTACATCTCTTCGCCGCATAGCAGCGTTAACGACGGTGCCAGCCGATCGCCGAGCTGGTGCAGCTTAGGACGAACGCGCTCGATAAGGGCCGCCATTCGCGCTTCGAGCCCGGGGATCGCGAATACGTCAAAATCTTGTTCGTCGAACCCGATAAAAGCGGACGTTAAATGCTGTTCGGCAGCGGTAGTTGTCATGAATAGGGTCAGCTCCTTGTCATGCGATTGCAGGTATGGGATGTCTAGGGGAGCTTCAGATAGAAGATCGCGATCTGCGTGCGGTCGCGCAGCTCCAATTTGTCGAGAATTTCGGAGATATAATTTTTGACGGTGCCTTCGCTGAGGAACAGCGATGCCGCGATTTCCTTGTTCGACTGGCCGTCCGCAATATGCTTCACGATCTGCTGCTCTGCCTGCGTGAGGCCGAACGCGCTTAGATCTCTTGCTTGCCGCGTGGCCGCGTCCCCGGCACGTGAACCGGCATGCGGCTTCGCAGGCAGCATGCCTGCCAGCTTGCGGGCGATATCCGGGTGAACGAGCATCGCGCCTTCATGCACGGTTTTGATCCCGGAGATGATGCGCGCAGGCGGGACATTTTTGAGCAAGTAGCCGCTCGCGCCGCAGCGAATCGCATCCGCGATGTAGTCATCGTCGTCGAAGGTGGTCAGCATGAGCACCGCCGGCGAAGGCGTGAGCGTCTTAATACGCTTCGCGCCTTCGACGCCGTCCAGGACCGGCATTCGGATGTCCATCAGCACGACGTCGATCGCGCCGTGGTCGCGGGCGAAGGCGAAGCCTTCCTCGCCGTTGCTGCAAGTGCCGGCAACGGCAATATCCGCATCGAGGCCGATAATGACGTTAAGGCTCTCGCGAATGAATGGATCGTCGTCGACGATCAGAACTTGGATCATAGCGAACCAGAACCTCCTTCTGCGGCACCTGCCGCGTCGCGGATCGGAATGGCAGTCATGATGCGGAAGCTTCCTTCCTGCTCGATCTCGAGGCGCCCGCCGAGGAGCGCGACGCGTTCCTCCATGCCGCGCAGCCCGATGCCCTGTCGAATAGGGCTTGGCGGCAGCGAACCGTCATTCGTGACCGTAAGCCGCACCTCGCGGTCTGCGAATGCGAGCTCGACAGCCACTGCAGCCGCCTGGCCATGCCGCACGGCATTCGTGATCGCTTCCTGGGCGTTGCGATAGAGCACGAACTCCAAGGAAGGATAGAGCGGCTCAGGCCGGCCCGTGATCGTGAAGCTGACATCGATATGCAGGTCGCGCGCGGCGTCATCGATGAGACGATCCAGTGCGTACTGGCGGCCGCTTTCTTCGACAGGCTGAAGCTTGCGAACGGTTCGGCGCATATTCTCCATGCTGTCTTCCAATTGATTGCGGATCTGCTCGGTGAGCTCCCTCGCTCGGTTCGGGTCATGCTCGAACAGATGCAAGACGGCTTCGGACATCATCTTGAGCCGAATCATTCGATGGCCAAGATCGTCATGCAGCTCGCGCGCGATTCTGCTTCGTTCCTCGGCTTGCGCGTGCCGCTCGACCTGCCGTGCGTAATCGAGCGTCTGGCGACGCGAAGCTTCCACCTTCTCGCGGCTGCCGGCCAGCTTCTCAAGCTCTCTTCCGGTCTGCTCAAGCCTCCGGGCGACGGCTGCATAAGCCGCGAGCAGTGCCGCGGCCGCGAACCAGAACAAGACGGCCGAGATTCTGACGGTCTCGGGCTGGTTGGCGACTGCGGCGATAAGGACGCCGAGGCTCAGCAGCAGGATGAGGCCCTGACTAAGCCGATCGCGGAGATACAGCGTTCCGGCAAGCATGGCGGAGTAGACGGCACAGTAGAGCAGTCCGTCGTACACGGAAGCGAGCAAGCCGAATCCAAGCAGCTCAATAGGAAGCAGGATCGGCAGCCATGCAGGCTTGAACATGCCGACGCGGACGACTATAAGTCCGAGCAGGATCGCGGCGACGTATTCGGAATACGATGGGATGTCGGCTGCAAGCGCCGTGATGACGGCTGGCGCCAGCACGAGCAGCATGCGCAGCCAGACGAGCGGTACGGGCATAGGAATTCCTCCGGCTATCGTTCCAAGCCATTATAGCATAACGGAATCGGCGGATGACATGACTATCGTCACGTTATGGCGCTCCCGCGGGGTGACTTCCGCCAACTGTACATCGTGGCTGCGCAAGGTACAATAGAGGGTAGGAAGCACGACAGAAGGAGTGCATAGGAATGCCGATCGTATCGATGGAGCAGGTCGTGAAGAAATATGATTCGAAGCTCAGCGTCGACCATCTGACCTTGACCGTGGAGGATGGCGAAATATTCGGCTTGCTGGGCCCGAACGGAGCGGGCAAGAGCACGACGATTCATATGTTGTCCGGCTTGCTGCCGCCGGACAGCGGGGAAATCAGGGTGAGCGGCCGCTCGGTGGCGAAGCAGCCGCTTGAGGTGAAACGCAACATCGGGCTCGTGCCGCAGGATCTCGCAATCTACGAGCAGCTGACTGCGCGGGAGAACGTAACCTTCTTCGCGCGTCTGTACGGCCTGCGGGGGGCGGAGCTTCGCGAGCGAACCGAGGAAGCGCTGGCGTTCGCCGGCCTGCTTGAGCACAGCAAGGAGAAAGCGTGCGCGATGTCGGGCGGCATGAAGCGCCGGTTGAATATCGCTTGCGCGGTCATGCATCGGCCGAAGCTGGTCATCATGGACGAACCGACGGTAGGGATCGACCCGCAATCCCGCAACCACATCCTAGAAGCGGTACGAGCGCTCAATCGTTCCGGCTCCACAATCATCTATACCAGCCATTATATGGAGGAGGTCGAAGCGATCAGCACGCGGGTCGGCATCATGGATCACGGCCGCTTGATCGCGATCGGGAATAAGGAGGCTCTGATCAGGCAGACGGGACTAGAGGCTAAGATCGTGCTGCAGACCGACCGTTCGTCCGCTGAAGCCGCCGAGGAGATCAAGCATCATCCGCGCGTGACCTCGCTTCGCGAGCGGGACGAGCATATTCTCGAGATCGGGCTGGACGGTTCGCAGACCTACGTCCAAGATATGCTGTTCATCCTGAACAAGCATGGATTATCGCTGCAGAAGCTGACGCGCGAGGAGCCGAATCTGGAGCAGCTGTTTCTTCATTTAACGGGACGAACGCTCCGGGACGCTTGAGGAGGACTGAACATGCGAATCGTCTGGTACGCCGCTTATTACGAATTGCTGCAATTTATGCGCTTGAAGTCGGTCGTGCTGATCTTGTTCGGACTGCCGCTCGCGCTCATCTTCATCCTCGGCAACGGACTGAGTACGTCCAGTATGAGTCATATCGAGGTTGCGGTATGGAACGGAGACGAATCGCCCTACGGCCAGGCTTTCGATGCGTACGCAGCGTCGGAGAAAGTACGCGAACATATCCGTGTCTGGCAGGCTGAGAGCGAAGGAGAGGTGCGCGATCGCCTTCTGACCGGGCAAGCCGATTACGGGATCGTCATTCCGGCGAGCCATGCCGAAGCTGCTGCGCATTCGGCCTCGCCCATCAAGGTCTTCCCCGGCGAACTGGCTGACCGTAATCTGAAGGCGGTGGCCGTGTTGGACGGCTTCCTGGCGCAAGCAGAACTGCGCCGGACAGCTGCCCTCGTGCTCGGCGAAGGGCGAGAGCCGTCTCCAGCTTATAGGGCAGGCCAAGATGGCGCGTATCCAGGCAGCGGAAGCTCCAATGTCGCCGTTAACACGCTGAACGCGGGCAGCAGCCTCCAATTCGGCAGTGTATCGTCGCTCCAATACTACGCTGCGGCCTATCTGGTCATGTTCCTCATGTTCTCCGGCATGTCGGCCGCCATCAGCACGATCGAACAGCGGGAGCAAGGCACGCTTCGGCGGCTGCGCGCGCTGCCGATCGCGATGACGCCTTTCATGCTTGGCAAATATGCGGGCTTCGCCCTGCTCGCGATGCTGCAATCGGCCGTGATCGTTCTGGTAACCCGGTATGCGTTCGGGGTGCATTGGGGGAACGCATACGTCTGGACGCTGGCAGTCTGCATGCTGACCGCCATATCGGCCATCGCGCTCTCCGTCATCCTAGCTTCCTACCTGCCGAGCCGGAAGAGCGTCGAATCGATTTTCTCCATGGCGGTTGTCGTCATGACATTCCTCAGCGGCGGCATGATTCCGACACTCCATCCCATGCTGCGTGAAGCGGGCAAGCTGACGATTAACCATTGGGCGAATGAAGCGTTGAAATCGCTGATGAACGGCGGGGCTTGGCCGGATATCCGTACAACCTTCCTGATGCTGGCTGCGATCGCGCTTGCATTGTCGGCCATCATGCTGGTTCGGATCGGAAGGACGGTGATGCCGCGATGATCATCTTATGGATGGCCTGGCACAGCATAAGACGTACGATCGGCAGCAAGAAAAGCTTGGCGGCGCTGGTGATCATGCCCGTCATCGTCATTTCGGCCGCGGTGGCGCTGTTCGGCAGTTCCTCGGATGAGCCGGCTATCATTGTCGTCACGGTAGCGGATGCCGGCCGCTATGGCGACAAGCTGACGGACGAATTGAAGGACGAGCCGCTGTTCATGTTGGAGGAAAGGCCCGGACTGAGCGGCGAAGCGCTGCGATTGATGGTCTCGGAGGGCGAGGCGGATGCCGCGATCAGGGTACCTGAAGGGTATTCGGAGGGTCTGTTGGCAGGCCGCGCGCCGGAAGTGGAACTGTACCGCAAGACCGAAGAGATGTGGAATGCTTCGCTCGTTCTGAAGCTGGAGGCAGAGGCCGGGCGCTTGCAGGACATGGCAGTCGCCGCGCTGCAGGCTTCGACGGCGAGCGGAGCGGACCCGCAGACCGTCTTCGAGCAACTGATGAATGCGGACGAGGCCGCAGAGGTTCGCATCGAATCGACCCATGTGGTAAGAGGAGCTACGGAAGGCTTCATCCTCGTCATCGGGCTGCTGCTCCTGTTCATGATGGCGATGGCGAATCAATCGATCTATAGCGTCTTGGAGGATCGCGAGCACAATCGGATGACCCGCATCTACGCCGCTCCCGTGCGGGCGCTGCAAATCGCGTTCGGGCATTTTCTCGGCAGCGTCATGCTCGGTTTCCTGCAGTTGGTCGGCATCCTTGCGATGGTTCGCTTCGTGCTCGGCTATGAGTTCGGCGTACCGTTCGGGGCTATGCTGCTCGTCCTCACCTGTTTTCTCTTCTGTGCCGTAGGGATCGCTTCGGCAGTTGCAAACTTCGTGCGCAGCTCGACGGAGATGAGCCATATCAACAACCTGGTCGTCGTGCCAAGCTGCATGCTCGGCGGCTGCTTCTGGCCGGTCAATTACATGCCGGCCTTCATGCAGAAGCTGGCCAACTTCACGCCGCAGCGGTGGGCGATCAAGGCGCTGGAGGAGTTGTCCGTCGGCGCGTCGTTATTTGACGTCAGCTTGCACCTGTCGATTCTGCTGCTGCTCGCCGCGCTGCTGCTTGCCTCGGGAGCGTACGTCTTGCAGCCATCGCGGCGCAGTCTGTAAGCGGACGAACCATCGCGCCATAAGGCCGTTCACAGGCATGCTTGCCTGAGGACGGCCTTCCGATATTAGGATCAAAAATAGTCAATAATCCAAGTTGCCAGAACATAAATTGGAGTATAAGATAGAAGTAAGTAAATTGTCAGAAGATTTCGCCAAATCGCACAGCATGGGAGGAGTTGCCGTGAATAAGAGCTATGAGGTGGAATATTGCAACCTGGAAATTCGATTCGACCGACGGCAAATCCACAATCTGATTCGCGACTTGATCCAGGCTGGCTATTCGTTGTACTGGAGCGAGACGGATGCGCAATTCTTCATCTCGATCCGAACGGGACGCAAGCTCGTGAAGCTGCGCTTCCAGCGCATTCGCAGCCGGTACAAAATCGTCGGCGACTACACGATCAAGGACGAGAAGCTGTCGCTTCTTCTCGAGAAGCTGATCAATGATACGCGCGGCCACGCGGTCGTCAAGCGGATCAAAGATCGTCAGATTGTGATCGAGAGCATCATGTTCGGTGAAATTATTCGATTGGTGGAGGTGTCGGGAATGGAGCATCGGATTATCTACCAGAAGAAAACGACCATTACGACAGAAGAAATCATGCAGGCCTATCAATCCACGCGTGCGGAAGAACGCGCGAACGTGCTTCGCCTTGAAATCGATTATGAGCTGGCAACGCTGTCGGAAGCGCTTCGGGAAGAGCGGACGGAGGATGCGGCGGCTTGCAGGGAGAGGCTTCTCGGCATGCGCACCGAAATGCTCCAGCTCGAACTCTAGGGTCCGCTTGCCATCATGATGCTGATGCTTCGAAGCTTACTCGGCGTCGAATCTTGAACGCTGGCGAAAGTTCCGGTGCTCATGTAGCTTAGACTACACTGCGCTCCTCACTTTCTACCATCGTCCAACCTTCTCGGCGCTTACAACCGGACTTTATGAAAGACAACCGGACTTTGTATGAAGGACCTAGGTTTAGCGGAATTGCGAATGTAGACTGGAGGATGGCCGGGACTCATGGATATGGATCTGTCGACATAGAAGCTTCTCTGCCGTTCGGATGGCGGGGAAGCTTCTTCATGCTGGATATTGCATCCAAGATGCGGCTGCAATAGAATAAGTGAGGATGTGTTGGAAGTCAGACAACGGGATAGGACAAGGGGGAGACGTATGGAAGCAGAGCCAAGCGGCGCATCCTTCATTCTGGCGGTCGATCTGGGTACGACGAGCGCGAAGGTGCTGGCGCTTCGGGCGGGGCGGCTGGCATCGATAGAAGACAATGCGGATGGACTAATCGCGGCAAGGGCCGAACGCGGGTATCCGCTCTTGTCGCCGAAGCCCGGCTACGCCGAGCAAGACCCCGATCTGATCGTACGGTCTGTCGAGGAGGCGGTTCGCGAGGCTGTCGAGGCAGCAGGCTGCGGTCCGTCCGGCGTGCTGGCCGTGTCGTTCAGCACGGCGATGCATGCGCTGATCGCGGTGGACGAGGCCGGCAGCGCGTTGACGCCGAGCATTACATGGGCCGACCTGCGCGCAGCGGAGCAGGCCCGCAGCCTGCGCGAGAGCGGGGAAGGAGCGGCGATTACCGCGCGCACCGGGGTGCCGATGCATGCGATGACGCCGCTGGCGAAGCTGCTGTGGCTGAAGGAGCATGAGCCGGAGCTGTTCCGGAAGGCGCATCGATTCGTCGGCATTAAGGAATATGTGCTATCGCGCTGGTACGAGGGCAGCGTGCCGATGGACGAATCGGTTGCCGGCGGGACGGCGCTGTACGGCTTACATACGCGAAGCTGGGACGCGGAGGCGCTCGCGCTGGCCGGCATCGGCGCGGACATGCTGCCGCCGCTCGCCCCTGCGACGCATGTGCTGCGAGGCATGCGGCCTGAGGCGGCCGCGGCACTGGGGCTGCATGCCGATGTGCCCGTCGTCCTCGGCGCGGCCGACGGCGTGCTGGCCAATCTCGGCGCAGGCGCGATGGAACCCGGCATCGCCGCGATCACGATCGGGACGAGCGGCGCAGTGCGGCTGGCGGTCAAAGAGCCGGCGGCCGACCCGAAGGGACGGCTGTTCTGCTATCCGCTCGCGGATAACTGGTGGGTTGCCGGCGGGCCGGTCAACAGCGGAGGCGTCGTGCTGCGCTGGCTGAAGGAGCAGCTCGCGCCGGATCTGGCGGCCAACGACGACGGCGAGGACGGGTATTCGCGTCTGGTGAGGCTGGCGCTGGAGGTGCCGCCGGGTGCGGGCGGCTTGCTCTTCCTGCCGCACCTGTCCGGCGAACGAGCGCCGCATTGGGACGAGCGGGCGCGCGGGGTATACTTCGGTCTATCGCTGGATCATGACCGCCGCCACATGCTGCGGGCAGGCCTTGAAGGGATTCTTCTGGGCTTGCGATCGGTGCTGCTCGCGCTGTCGGAGACCGCCGGCACGCCGCGCGAAATCCGGGTGTCCGGCGGATTCACCCGTTCGGCGGCTCTTCGGCAGCTGATGGCGGACGTGCTGGGGCTGCCGATCGTGATGACGGACAGCGAGGACAGCTCGGCGATCGGCGCCGGACTCGTGGCGCTGCGTGCGCTTGGCATGTCGGGCAGCTTGACCCGGGAGGACTCCGGCCTGCAAGTGACGGATCGCCGCGAGCCCGAACCGGCCGCAGCCGCGGCATACGCAAGGCTGCACGGGACGTTCCGCAGGCTGTACGAGCAGTCGGCACCGACCTTCGCCGAGCTGGAGGAGCTGCGGAAGCCGAAGCGAGCCCGTCGATAAAAAATGTAAGAAGCGGTTTTCTTTCGCGTGCAAAAAGAGTAAAATAGGGATATTGTGCAAGCAGAGTGCAAAAATGAATGGATAAAGGATGGAAAAAACGAAATGGCGAAACAGCAAATCGGCGTTATCGGCATGGCGGTCATGGGCCGCAATCTGGCTCTCAATATCGAGAGCAGAGGCTTCACCGTCTCGATCTTCAATCGTTCGCGCGAGAAGACGGACGAAGTAATGCAAGAAGCAGCCGGCAAAAATCTGCACCCTACATATACGATCGAAGAGTTCGTGAACTCCCTCGAAGTGCCGCGCAAAATTCTGATCATGGTCCAAGCGGGGGCAGGCACGGACGCGACGATCGACGCGCTCGTACCGCTGCTGGCCGAAGGCGATATCATCATCGACGGCGGCAACGCTTATTTCCCTGACACGCAGCGCCGCAGCAAGGAGCTCGAGGCGCGCGGCTTCCGTTTCATCGGCACGGGCGTATCCGGCGGCGAAGAAGGCGCGCTCAAGGGTCCTTCCATCATGCCAGGCGGCCAAGAGTCGGCTTACAAGCTGGTCGAGCCGATCCTGACGGCGATCTCCGCTAAGGTCGGCGACGATGCTTGCTGCACCTACATCGGACCGGACGGCGCAGGACACTACGTGAAAATGGTCCACAACGGCATCGAGTACGGCGATATGCAGCTGATCTGCGAAGCCTATCATTTGCTCAAATCGGTGCTCGGACTGAATACGGAAGAGCTTCATGCAATCTTCAAAGAATGGAACCAAGGCGAGCTCGACAGCTACCTGATCGAGATTACGGCCGACATCTTCTCCAAGTACGATCCGGAGACGGGCAAGCCGATGGTCGACGTCATCCTCGATTCGGCCGGCCAGAAGGGCACGGGCAAATGGACCAGCCAGAGCTCGCTCGACCTGGGCGTGCCGCTGTCGATCATTACGGAATCGGTATTCTCCCGCTTCCTGTCGGCCATGAAGGAGGAGCGCGTAGCGGCAAGCAAGCTGCTGAGCGGTCCGGAGGCGATGCCTTTCCAAGGCGACAAGCAAGCGTTCATCGAGTCGATCCGCAAGGCGCTGTTCGCGAGCAAGATCTGTTCCTACGCGCAAGGCTTCGCTCAGATGCGCGAAGCATCCGAGGAGTACGGCTGGAACCTGCGTTACGGCGATATCGCGATGATTTTCCGCGGCGGCTGCATCATCCGTGCACGCTTCCTGCAGAACATCAAGGACGCGTACGACAAGTACCCCGAGCTTCGCAACCTGCTGCTGGACGACTACTTCAAGAACGTGGTCCAGTCGTACCAAGGCGCATGGCGCGAGGTCGTATCGACGGCTGTCGCGAACGGCATTCCGGTACCGGGCTTCGCAAGCGCGCTGTCGTACTACGATAGCTACCGCAGCGAGCGTCTGCCCGCTAACCTGCTGCAAGCGCAGCGCGATTACTTCGGCGCGCATACGTTCAAGCGTCTGGATAAGGAAGGCTCGTTCCACTTCGAGTGGATGAGCAACTAGACCTTATCGTCTCTGCCGACAGTCATTTGCGCAGCTCCCGAACCGATTCGGCGAGCCAATGCCGCAGCCGGCCGATCTCTTGATCGCCGCCCGGCCTGTGATGGATCAGCAGCATGGCAGCTTCGGCAAAACAACTGAAATGCTTAAGCAATTGTGGCTGCGGAAGATCCGAGTAAGCGGGATCGCCGTCAGCCACTTTCTTTTTGATCACCTCCAAAACCCAGACAACGTCTTCTTTACATAGCGGGTGGCTCGGATCGAGAATTTGATTGAGCCGCAATTGCGAAAGGTGGGGCAAGGGGCGGGGATTAAGGGTAGACATCGCGCGATCAACTCCGATTTCAATTGGTATTATCATCCATACGGCAAAATCGTTCTTTTTATACGCGGTGCCGGAACTATTTTCGCGGACAGGCTGCCGCAGATTGACCGATGAAGGGGCGGGATAGCCGTTTACGCTCATTCTGCGGCTATGGTATGATATAGCGTAATTATAAGAAGGGGGACGCAACATGACGGAATCACCCCGCAACAAAATCGTCCTGGTCGGCTTCATGGGTACCGGCAAGTCGACCGTCGCCAAGCTGCTCTCGGATCGGCTCGCCATGCCGCGCATCGATCTGGACGAAGCGATCGTTGCCGCGGCAGGCTGTTCGATCGCGGAAGTATTCGCGAGCCAGGGCGAAGAGGCTTTCCGCGATTTGGAGAGCCGTGTGCTGGAGGACATCATGCGGTCGGACAAGCCGGGCATTATCGCGACCGGCGGCGGCGCCGTGCTGCGCGAGCGGAATCGGCAATCGATGATGTCGGGAGGGCTCGTCATTGCGCTGCGGGCAGCCGCTACGCAAATCGTGGAGCGCGTGAAGGGCGATCGCGGGAGGCCGCTGCTCGAAGGCAACGTGGAAGAGAAGGTAACGAAGCTGCTCGAAGAACGCCGGCACGCCTATGATTTTGCGCATCACGCCATCGACACCACGGGCATATCCGTGCGGGAGGTGGCCGAACGGATCATCCGGCATTGGAGCGTCGAGCACCCATCATGAAGACGTTGCTCGGCATCGCGGCTGGCGGCGCGCTGGCAGTGCTGGCAAGAGCGGGGCTCAGCGAACTGCTTACTGATCCGAGCCGGTTGTCCTTCCCTTGGGCGACGCTTGCGGCAAACGCTGCCGGCTGCTTGATGATCGGACTTCTCTCCGGGTATGCCGCTAGGCGAAACTTGCCGCAAGCGTTGCTGGAAGCCGTGCGAACCGGGTTCATAGGCGGCTTCACGACGTTCTCTGCCTTCAGCGTAGAGACCATACGCCTGCTCGATGCCGGACATGCGGCATCAGCGGCCATCTATGTATTGACCTCGATCCTGCTGGGCTTTTGCTTAACGTTGCTCGGCTTGCGGATAGGGAGGCGAGACCATGCAACTGGCTGACGGATGGCTTCTGGCTGCAGCAGCCGTCATGGGTGCCGCAGGCTCGCTTGTCCGATACGGCACGTCTCGACTGTATGCGAAGCTGGGGCTTCGTCCGGAACATGCGACCTTAACGGTGAACCTGCTCGGGGCAGGCTTGCTGGGCATGCTGCTAGGCGGGACGGCTGATCTGGCGCATGGCGGTCAATATCTCTTGCTAGGCGGCAGCTTGCTCGGCGGGTTCACGACGTTCTCCACGCTGATGATGCAGCTGGCGAATCTGAAGGAGCAGCGGGCGCATCGCAGGCTGTATGCTTATTTCTTGCAGACCTTCTTCGCGGGACTGCTGCTGGCTTGGATCGGCTATTATGCGGGCCAATGGCTTGCAGGCCATTTCGGACCCTATACATAATGAAACCATGAAAATAAGGACAAAGGAGATTACGGACGACATGGACGTTATTGTTACCCCTACGCAGAAGCTGAGAGGCGAGCTGCAAGCACTATCTTCAAAAAATTATACGACCCGCTACCTGCTGGTCGCGGCGCTTGCGGAGGGCACGAGCACGGTCTACTATCCTGCGCACAGCGAGGACAGCGACGCAATGCGGCGCTGCATTAGAGATCTTGGCGCAATCGTGGAAGAAGACGACGAGAAGATCGTCATCACGGGCTTCGGCAGCAAACCGAAAGACGTGAACGAGCTGGACGTCGGCAATGCCGGCGCCGTGCTCCGCTTCTTGATGGCTATAGCTGCGTTGTGCCCGGAAGTGACGTTCGTCAACGCATACCCGGACTCGCTCGGCAAGCGTCCGCATGACGACTTGATCGACGCGCTGGGACAGATCGGCGTCGAGGTAACGCATCGCGAGGGCAAGCTGCCGATCACGATTCGCGGCGGAGCGCCGAAGGGCGGCAAGATCCGCGTATCGGGCAATGTGAGCTCGCAGTACTTGAGCGCGCTCTTGTTCCTCACGCCTCTGCTTCAGGAAGACAGCGAAA
>JAEZCJ010000027.1 GCA_023433615.1 Bacillota bacterium
GGTGCCGTGAAGACGACGCTCGACTGCCCGCCGGACGCTTCCGGCAGCTCCTGCGCCAGCTTGTCGAGCACCTTCTGCGATTCCGTTCCTTCGATCTTCATCTCGGAGCTTACGCTCATGCCGTTGATGCCCAGCATGGCAATGACGATTCCAAGAATCAAGACCCAGCTTGCGAAGAAGGCCCATGGCCTGTCGTAAGCGGTTTTTCCGATTCGGTACAGTAATTTAGACATCGTAGTGATTTCTCTCCTTATCTCTGTTGGACTGCGTTAGAATCCGTATCGCAGGTAGCCGAATGTCGTGTCTAGATATTGTTCGAACGTCAGCGCATCGGACGCGTCGTCTGGCGGATCGCCGGGGAACAACACGGGAAGGCTTCCGTCAACAATCGGCAATATCATCCCGTATACGGCGCCGATCAGCTGATGGCTGTATCCGATGGTATAACGGTCTTGGAACAGTTCGTGCAGCGTTTCGTGGGCGGCAGCCAATAACCGTCTGTACATGCTCAAGATATAAGGCTCGAGAGTAGGATGCCGCTTGGACAGCAAGTCGAGCTCGCGCAATTGACGCAGCAGATCGGCCGTGAACTGCATCTTCATCCATTGGTAGAGCACGTCGAGCGGCGTCGCGTCTTTCGGGATATCGGCATGGATGGTCATCGCTTCTTCCATTCGTTCGAACGGCAGGGCGGCCATGACGACGGCTTCTTCCTTGCGCGAAAAATGATTGGCGAACGTTCGCCTGGAATAGCCGGCACGCTTCACGATATCGTCGACAACGAACCCGTCAAGACCTTTCTCCAGCGTAAGCTGGAATGCCGCAATTGCCAGCGCATGCGCGGTCGCTTCCTTCTTCACCTCTCGCAAGCTTGGTTTGTTCATCGCTATGTATTCACCACCGTCCGGATGATCGTGACTGCAACAGGGTCTACTATAACATGGTGATTGCCCAAAGTGCAATATTGCACTTTGGGCAATGAAAGCGCGAATAAAGAGGCAGTTCCGAAGTCGGCCGACTTCGGATCTGCCTCGCTGCTATGCTTCGATCTTCCCGTATTTCGCCCTGTACTGTCCGGGCGTCATATCCTCTTGCTTACGGAAGGAACGGATAAAGTTCTGCGGATTCGTATAGTTCAGCTTCTCGGCAATTTCCTTCACCGGCATATTCGTCTCGACGAGCCAGCGCTTGCCCATGTTGAGCCGGAATTGCGCGAGATATTCGCTGAAGGTCATATCCGTCTCGCGCTTGAAGACGCTGCTCAGATAGAAGACGTTATAGTGAAGCCGGTCAGCGCATGCCTCCAAGGTGATGTCGCGGTCGTACTCTTGGCGAATGATATCGATAATCTGTTCGGATATGTTATGGTACTGCGAAGCCTGCCTGTCCTGGAAGACGCGGATCATCGGCAGAATGACGCGGTTGAAGTACCAGTGCTCGATCTCCGAGTGAACATACAGCTGCAGCAATTCCTCGAACAGCGAGCCCTCTCGCGCATGGACCTGCTCGAGCCGTATGCCTGCCTCGCGCATGACGATCATCAACACATTCAGCAGCCGGACGAGCGAGATTTGGTAGTCTTGCGGCGTCCGATCCTTCAGGAACACCTCCTCGAGCCACTGCTTGAGATACCGCGCCGCGAGCTCCTCGTCAGCCAGCTTGATCGCGTCGATCAGTTGATTCTCGGTCTGCGACGGATAATGATAGACCTGCGTATGCTTGCCGGCGTTCAAGCTTGCATAGGATACGATCACGCCCTTGCCCAGCTTCAAGCGGTGCTTCAGAGCCTCGAGGCCTTCACGGTAAGCGCGCGCGGCACGCTTCAAGCTCGCGAACGGCAAGCTGATGCCGATACTGACATCAAGATCGAGATAGCTGCGCATATTGCGCTGCACGGATTCGGTCAGCTGATAGAGATAGTCGTTGAACTCGGCAGCGGACATCTCTTTGCCGCCGATCAACGTAACCTGCGTCTGGTCGACGATCACGGTCGGCAGACGGTCCGTGTCGGGCACAAGGTCTTCGATGATGTTGCCTGCCGCGAACAAGAGAAGATCAAGATCCTGCTGCTCGTAGCGCGTCTCCTCGAGGATGTCGATCTGCAGCGTTAGTACGGCCATGTGGTTCCATTGGGTTGTCAGTTCATCATAGCCGAACATTCGGCTCCGTTCCGCAAGCTTCGCCGGATGAATCTGGCCCTGGAACAGCTTGTGCAGGAAGAAGGTTCGGACCTGCTGGCTGCTGAAGTGCAGCTCGTGTCGGAGCGTCTCGTTCGATGCGAACAAATCTTGGATATGTTCGTCAATGACCTGCAATTCGTTCTTCTTGGCGGCCAATGGCGCCGGGAGACGGTCGGCGATGCGCCGGATGATCGTATGGATCGGCGAGTAGACCTTGCGGCTGCCCAGCCAGACCAGCAGCACGCACAGCACCATGATCGCTAAGCATGCATAGAGCGTGAACCAGCCGATCGACCGCGCTTCCTTCGTGAACTCGGACATTTCGGTGAAGGAGGCGTAGGTCCATCCGTTGAATCCGGATCGCACATAGGTGACCGAGATCGGTTGATTGCCGATCGAAGTTTGGAACTGTCCCGATGCGCCGGTCATATGCTTCAGATCGGACTCCTGGATGGCCTTCGCTTCCGTCAGCGTCCTGCCGAGCATCGCGGCATCCGGATGGATCACAATGCGCTGTGCTTCGTCCAGCACGAGAACTTCGCCTGATGAGCTCTGGTTGTCCAGCATGGCCGCCAGGCTGCAGCTTGGAATCGTGGCGAGCGCGATTCCCCGCTTGCTAAGCGTCGTATGGAGCGGCATCTTCTTCACCAGCGTGACGGCGGTAGGGCAGCCGAAGCTCACCGTATCGCTCGTGCCGAGCGCGTCGATATCGAGCGTGACCCAGCTTGTGCCCTCCGGCAGCTCCAGCAGCCGCTTCATCGTGTCGTTCGCGTATTCGTCGTAAGTATAGAGCCCGCGGTTGTTAATGACCCAATTCGAAGAGGCATTCGCGAGAATGACGTCCGTTACCCCGGTCTCCGGGGACTGCAATAGATTCAGTTCTTCCTTCAGCTGGTTATATAACTGAAAGTCGGTATAGGTCAACGGGCGAAAAAGCGCGTCCTGCACCTGCTTGGTGTTCACGATGTAGTTCAAGGTATATTCGATCGTTCGGAGCACCTGCTCTACATTGCCGTTCAATTGATTCATAATCTGAATATTGCTCTCGTTGACATGGGTCTGAATCATATTGGACGACTTCATATAAGAGAAGAATCCGAGCGTTAAGATGGGCACGATACTAATCGCGAATCCGAATAGAATCATGTTGGAGTATAGGCTGGATGGTCTCAACTTGTGATTTCAGCACCCTTCTGGCGGATGTATCAAGCACTCAATCGCTTCCATTCCCAATCTTAGCGGAATGTGCCATAATCAATTATACAGCAATATGGAGCGGGGGGACGAGCAGATGAGCAACAATTCTCGAAAAATGTATGCGCTGTCATTGTGGCTGCTCACGCTGACCCTGGCTGCATGCAGTCCTCTGGATCTGGTCGGAAGCAGTCCGGCTGCCACCTCGCAAGCGCAAGACGCTGAGCGCGCGACGATCACGATCATGGCGAATCTGCATACCTCGGAGGTGCCGTCGCGAACGATTGAGCTTCTCTTGGAGGAGCAGACCGGATTCTTGCTGGATATCCATTGGACGCCGGACGGCAGCTACGAAGAGAAATTCAATGCCGCTATGGCGACGGATACGCTTCAGGAGGCCGTATTCCTCAAGAACGGCGAAATGCTGAATCTGGTAAGGGACCCGATTCGCAGCGGCATGTTCTGGGAGATCGGCCCGCTGCTGGCCGACTATCCGAATCTTAGCAGACTGAAACCCGAAATCATGCGGAACTCCTCCGTAGACGGACGGATCTACGGCATTTATCAAGAGCGGCCGTTGTCGCGGCAAGGCATCATCTATCGCAAGGATTGGGCAGATCGGCTCGGACTTGCGCCTCCGCGGACGCTTGAGGAGCTGTATGAGATGCTGCGGGCCTTCACGCAGGATGACCCGGATGGCAACGGGCTCACGGACACATTCGGGCTGGCCGATCGCAGCGACCTTGTGTTCGGCGCGTTCAAGACGATCGCGACCTATTTCGGCGTGCCGAACGGTTGGGGCGAGCAGAATGGCCGGCTGGTGCCGGAGTTCATGTTCCCGGAATATGTGCATGCGATGGATTTTTTTCGCAGATTGCACGATGAAGGATTAATGAACCGCGATTTTCCGGTCACGGCCAAGACAGATCAGCAGGAATTGTTCATTACGGGCCAAGCGGGCGTGTACGTCGGTGCGATGGGCGATGTCAACAGCCTGCAATTGAAGGCCAGAGAAGCGGATCCGAGCGCCGTGTTCGACGTTCACAATCGAATTGCCGGACCGTTAGGCGAACGCGTATGGGCCACGACCGGTTACGGCTCGCTTGTCTTGTTCCCGAAGTCATCCGTGACCAGCAAGGATGAACTGGCCGACATGCTGACCTTCTTCGATCGATTGATGGAGCCGAAGACGGCGAATCTGCTCCGCTGGGGAATTGAAGGCGAGCATCACACCCTGCAGAACGGCCGGGCGATTCCTAGCGATGATATAGCGAAGATGCAGAAGGACGTGACGCCTTACCATGCATTGGAGGTCGGAGGACCCGGCACGATCGAGAATTACTTGCAGTCCGACTATAATTTGGAGGCGAAGGACAAGGCCGAGCTGCTCACGCGGGATAACGAAACGATGCTGGTCGATAACCCGATATTGGGGCTCGATTCGCCGACTAACAACGAACGGGGCGCGCGATTGTATGAAGCGGTCCAGGATGCGACTTACCAGTACATGCTTGGGATGATCGACGAGCAGGGATTCCAACAGGTCGTGGAGCGGTGGCTTGAGCTAGGCGGACAAACCATCATCACCGAATACAACTCGTCGCGCTTGTGATCGCGAAGTGTAGCTTCGCAGCGTACTCGACGTCGAATATTGAACGCTGGCGAACTTTCCGGTGCTCACGTAGGTCTGCCTACGCTCCGCTCCTCAATTTCTACCATCGTCCAATCTTCTTGGCGCTGACAACCGCTTTTTTGAGAAAGCAATTATAACTTGCAGCTTGATCACAACCCCTTGGCGATTATCGCCGAGGGGTTTTTTGTCGTAGCGATCATGCACGAAACAGCGATAATCATTAGATCAGGTATGGGGATAATCATTGCAAGAACGTTGATATAACGGGCTTCGCGGGCGCTCGGCTAATCTTCGGATTATATACGTAATGCGAAGCGGGATTCTATGCTGAGGATGTTCAACGAAATCGAAATCTTACCAAAAACGGAGGTCACGAACGATGGCAAAGAAAAAAGCAAGCGTGCTGCTCGCAACTTTGACAGCGGTTACATTACTGGCTGCTGCATGCTCCACGAACGGCAGCGCAGGCAACGACAGCAATAATAGTCCTTCTCAGACACCGGCAGCCGCGAACAACAAGACAGAGGCGCCAGCAGCAGAAGAGAAGCCGAAAGAGCCTTTCAAGATTACGATGATGGCGAACCTGCACGAGCCGGAGACGCCGGTCGATACGATCGAGAAGCTGCTCGAAGAGAAGACGAACACGGAGCTCGACATTCAATGGGTACCGGACGGCAGCTACGACGAGAAGATGAACGCTTCTTTCGCGACAGGTCAGCTGCCGATGGCGACGTACGTGAAGAACCAGACCTCGCTCATCATGATGCGCGCAGCGATCCGTAACGATCAGTTCTGGGAGATCGGCCCATATCTTGCGGATTATCCGAACCTGGCGAAGCTGGATCCGAACGTACTGAAGAACACATCCGTAGACGGCAAAATCTATGCGCTGTACCAAGAGCGGCCGCTGTCCCGTCAAGGCGTGATTTTCCGTAAGGACTGGGCGGATAAGCTGGGCATCGGGGCGCCGACGACGACGGAAGAGTTCTATTCGATGCTCGAGCGGTTTACGAAGGAAGATCCGGACGGCAACGGCAAGAACGATACGATCGGACTGACGGACCGCAGCGACTTCGTCTATGGCGCATTCAAGACGGTCGCATCCTGGTTCGGCACGCCGAACAATTGGGGCGAAGTTGACGGCAAGCTTGTACCGGAATTCATGACGCCGGAGTACATGGAGACGATGCAATTCATCAAGCGGATCCACAAGGCCGGCTATATGAATCAAGATTTCCCGGTTACGAGCAAGACGGACCAACAGAACCTGCTCATCACGGGCAAGGCAGGCGTCTATGTCGGTTCGATGGCGGATGTGCTGTCCCTGCATAACAAGATTATCGAAGCGAATCCGAATGCGGTGCTCGACGTGCATAACCAAGTGAAAGGTCCGGACGGCAATTATGCCATATGGGCGATTCCAGGCTACGGTTCGGTCGTGCTGTTCCCGAAATCTTCCGTGAAGACGGAGGACGATCTGAAGCAGGTGCTCGCATTCTACGATCAACTCGTGGGCACGGAGCTCGGCAACTTGATCTACTGGGGCGTAGAAGGCAAACATCATACGCTGCAAGACGGCAAGGTCGTGCCGTCTCCGGATACGGATATGACGACGCGCGAAGTGAAGCCGTACCAGTCGATTCAGATCGGCGGCGTCTCGACGATCGAAGGCTTCTATGAGCCGATCTATGATCTTCCGTCCAAGGCCAAGGCAGAGGAATTGATCCTCGACAACAACAAATACCTGATTCACGATCCTGCCGCGGCGCTCGATTCCGACACGTATACGCAGGATGGCGCAAGACTGCAAGAGATTATCAAGGATGCTTCGTACAAGTTCATGCTGGGCACTATCGATGAGGCGGGCTACCAGGCCGAAGTCGATAACTGGCTGAAGCAGGGCGGCCAGAAGATTATCGACGAATTCAACGCATCGTACGCCGCTTCCAAGTAATCGTCACGGGAGGCTGTCGGAAGCTTAGGCAGTCTCCTTATTTTTCCGCAGAGAAAGGGAGAGACCATCATGCAGCAGACAACCGCTCGCGACGGGATGGCCATGCGCACGCACAAGTCGAATTCGGAGCTGACGAGAAGGCTGATCAAGAATCGGGCGTTATATCTGATGATCGTCCCCGGTCTGCTCTTCTTCGTCATCTTTAAGTACATTCCGATGGGCGGGCTGGTCATTGCATTCCAGGATTATCAACCCTATAACGGGATCATGAACAGCGATTGGGTCGGTCTGAAGCATTTCGATCGATTATTCAACGATCCGGATTTTTTCATGATTCTGGGCAATACGCTTCTGCTGTTCTTCTTGAATCTTGCCTTTTATTTTCCCGTACCGATCCTTCTCGCCTTAATGTTGAATGAAGTCAGGATTGCCGCGTTCAAAAGGATCGTGCAGACGGTCGTGTATATTCCGCACTTCATGTCATGGGTCATCATCGTGTCGATCTCCTTCGTCATGTTGTCCATGGATCGCGGGATCATCAATGAATTGCTAGTGATGGTCGGGCTTGAGAAGATTAATTTCCTGATGAGCACGGAATGGTTCCGCCCCATGTACATTCTGCAGATTATATGGCGGGAAGCGGGTTGGGGCACGATTATCTATCTCGCCGCGATGGCTGCGATCGATCCGGGTCTCTATGAAGCGGCGCGGATTGACGGCGCAAGCCGGCTGCGTCAAATCTGGCACATCACCTTGCCTTCGATTCGCAGCGTGATCGTCGTGCTGCTCATTCTGAAGATCGGCGATGTTCTGGAGCTAGGGTTCGAACATATCTATCTCCTCTTGAATTCGATGAATCGCGAGGTAGCGGAGATATTCGATACGTATGTGTACACGGCAGGCTTGCGCCAAGGGCAGTTCAGCTATAGCGCGGCCGTCGGCTTCTTCAAATCGATTGTCGGACTTCTCTTGGTGATGGGGGCGAACTATCTCTCCAAAAAAGCCGGAGAAGAAGGCATCTATTAGGGACCAGTTGTGATGACGAGGCGGATGCTTCGGAGCGTATTCGACGTCGAATCTTGAACGCTAGCGAAACTTCCGGTACTCACGTAGGTATTGCCTACGCTCCGTTCCTCATTTTCTACTATCGTTCAACCTTCTCGGTCCTGACAACCGGTCATTATGAAGTGTTATAGATATTACAATCAAAGGTGGAGTCGCCATGGTGCAGGATAACTCGGTCGGCAGCCGCATATTCGATATCGTCAACTATACGCTGCTTACCATCATCGCGCTTGTTACGTTCCTTCCCTTCGTCCATGTCATTGCGGGCTCCTTCACCACGGTGACAGAGCTCGCGCAGAAGCAGTTCGTGCTCATTCCCACGGTATGGTCGCTGGATGCTTACCGGTATATTTTCTCGACGAATACGCTCTTCGTGGCGCTCGGCACGTCGATCGGCGTGACGGCGTTCGGGACGCTGTTCTCGATGTTCTTGACGGCGCTGATGGCATACGGCTTGTCGCGCCGCGATCTCGACGGACGCCGTACGATGATGTTCCTGGTCGTGTTCACGATGCTCCTCAACGGCGGCTTGATCCCGACTTTCCTCGTCGTGAAGGGGATGGGGCTGGTCGACTCGTACGCCGCGCTGATCGTGCCGACCGCCATTAACGCGTTCAATCTGATCATCATGCGCAATTTTTTCCAGAACTTGCCGGACGGGTTGGAAGAATCGGCCAAGATCGACGGCGCGAGCGACTGGGGCGTTCTGTTCCGGATCGTCATTCCGCTGTCCATGCCGGCGATTGCCACAATCTCGCTATTCTACGCGGTCACCTACTGGAACACGTATGTCACGGCCATCATTTACTTGAACGATGCCGGCAAATGGCCGATCCAGGTCATCCTGCGCCAAATTGTCATTCTTGCGAGCGGATTGGCGGCTGACACTTCCGGAATGGACGACTTCGTCACGCCGCCGGAGCAGACCGTCAAGATGGCCGTCATCGTCGTTGCGACGCTGCCGATCTTGTTGGTGTACCCGTTCTTGCAGAAGCATTTTGCCAAGGGCGCGCTGCTCGGTTCGATCAAAGGGTAACGAGGAGACGCGGCGCGATTCTACTGCCGCAAGAGCATCTTCAAACGCCAAGATCAGAGAGGACGTGTATGGAATTGAAGATCAAGACCAATCCCGCAACTCCGCTTGCCTATGCGCAGGCCGCTTGCGACTCCTTAATGGCATCGTACGTGGTGCCGGAAGCGCTGCCTCCGGCAGGCCGCTGGCACTATCATCAAGGGGTTTTCCTGGAAGGGATGCTGCAAGTATGGCGGCGCACCGGCGATGACCGGTATCTGCTCTATCCGAAGCGCTATGTCGACAAGCTCGTGGACGAGAACGGCAGCTTCTTATTCGCCCGCGACGAATTGGACGCGATCATGCCCGGGCTGCTCCTGCTCGAGCTGGATGACCGATTCAGCGAACGCCGGTACGGCATCGCTGCGGGGAAGCTACGGAACCTATTCCGCACCCTGAACAGGACGTCGGAGGGCGCATTCTGGCATAAGGATAAATATCCGTATCAGATGTGGCTGGACGGGTTGTATATGGGCGGTGTCTTCGCGCTGCGTTATGCCGACAAGTACGGTGAGGAAGAACTCGTCCCGATGGTGATCGAATGGGAACGGCTCATGCGGAAGCATATGGCCGACGAATCGACAGGTCTTCTGTACCATGCTTGGGACGAGAGCCGTCAATTCCCTTGGGCGAATGCGGAGACCGGCAACTCGCCGGAGTTCTGGGGACGCTCGCTCGGCTGGTACGGCCTGGCGCTTACGCAGTTTCTCGATATTCTACCGGCTGACCATCCGGACCGTGCCGAGCTCATAGCCGCGCTAGGCGTGTTCGTGCAGGGGCTGATACGGTTCCAAGATGCGGAGACCGGCTTATGGTATCAGGTAGTCGACAAGGGCGATCGCCCTGACAATTGGCTGGAGACATCCTGCTCATCGTTGTTTGTCTATGCGATCGTAGGCGCCGTGAAGCATGGGGCGACCGATGCCGTGCAGCTCGATGCCGCGGCCAAGGGCTACGCCGGCTTGATCAACCGGCTGCGATATGATGACCAAGGCAGACTGGTGGTGCCGGACATCTGCATCGGAACATCGGCAGGCGATTACGAGAACTACGTCACGAGACCTGTGAGCGATAACGATCTGCACGGCGTAGGAGCATTCCTGTTTGCATGCGAAGCGATGTCCGCCGCTGCGGAGCTTGGGGCTGCCGAATGAGCTGCCGCAAGGGCTCCGGCACATTCCGCAATCCGATTCTGCCCGGTTTCTATCCCGACCCGTCGGTATGCCGATCGGGCGACGACTATTATATGGTTACGTCGAGCTTCGAATATTATCCCGGCATCCCGCTCTTCCACAGCAAGGACCTGGTTCATTGGCGGCAGCTCGGCCATGTGCTGGACCGGCCGTCGCAGCTCAACCTGGATGGGACGCCCTGCTCCAAAGGCATATACGCGGCAACCATCCGTTATCATGACGGCATCTATTATGTGGTGACGACGTTCGTCGAGAGCCAGGAGGGGGAGCGACGCAATTTCTATGTGACGGCCGATAACCCGGCTGGGCCATGGTCCGACCCGGTCTGGATCGCAGGCGCGCCGGGCATCGATTCTTCCTTCTTCTTCGACGATGACGGTCGTGCCTATATGATGGCCAATCGGCGGCCGCCCGGCGGCCAGCACTATCCGAAGCATATGGAGATCTGGCTGCAGGAGATCGACCTGACGATAGGGAGGCTGATCGGCGACCGCTACAGCCTCTGGGACGGCGCGATGAAGTTCGTCCATGCGCAGGAGGCTCCCCATATCTACAAGGCGAACGGCTATTATTACCTGATCATAGCGGAGGGCGGCACGGGCCATACGCATGCCGTGACCGTGGCGCGCAGCAAGCACATTGCTGGGCCTTACGAGAGTTGCATCTCGAACCCGATCTTGACGCATCGCCATCTCGGACGCTGCGCAGCCGTCACGAATATCGGTCATGCGGATCTCGTCGAGACGCAGTACGGCGAGTGGTGGCTCGTCTGCCTCGGCTCTCGTCCTTATGGCGGTGCCTACCGCAATCTAGGGCGAGAGACGTTCCTCGCGCCGGTTATCTGGGAGGACGGCTGGCCTGTCGTGAACCCGGGCAAGGGCATCGTGGAACTGGAGTCGCCGCGGCCGAATCTGCCTGAGCATCGATGGCCGTCACTGCCGGCCTGCGATACCTTCGAATCCGAGGTGCTGGACCATCGCTGGAATTTCATCCGTACGCCGCGGGACGGCTTCTGGAGCTTGCGCGAGCGCCGCGGTTATCTGCGCCTCCATGTCAAGCCGGAAACGGTTACGCGTTGGGAGAACCCGAGCTTCATCGGGCGACGACAGCAGCATATGCGATTCGCTGCGCGAACGGCAATGGAATTCAAGCCGAGACAGGATGCGGAAGCAGCAGGGATCGTACTTCTGCAGAACAACGATTATCATTATCGCTTCGAATATGCAATGATCGGCGGGAAGCGGGCGATTCGCCTCATTGAGCGGAGGAACGGCGCGGAGCGTACGATTGCGTGTCACCCGGCACCGGCAGCGGAGGGGATGGCCGACGCTCCCGATCGGCTCTACCTGCTCGTCGAGGCCGACGGACAAAGCTACCGGTTCTGCTACGCGCACAGCGCTGAGGCCTGGATGACGCTGGCCGATCAAGTCGACGGCACGATGCTCAGCACGGATGTCGCAGGCGGATTCGTCGGCGCTTATATCGGCTTATATGCGACAAGCGACGGCCGCCCGAGCCGGAATAAGGCGGACTTCGACTGGTTCGAATATACAGGTGAATGATAGACGCAGGATTGCCAATAATCCCTATCGTATAGGACGGTTGGCTGCGGCGAACGCTACTCGTAAGCCGCACCAATCGATGGACCATAACGGAGGGATAGAGATCATGAGACATACGCGGACGAATCTCGCCATAGCCGTATGCATGCTCGGCTCTGTACTGTTGGCGGGATGTTCCGATATTCAGGGAGACGTAGGCAACCGCAATATCAGGCCGAACAGCGTGTTAACGGACGGCAACGGCAATCGCGTGATCGACAAGCGATTCGCGAACGATCAATTCAACGAGATGAACCGCGTTTACGGCAGGCGGTTGAATAGCAATAACCTGATCGGCAGCCATCAGAATTACCGGATGGAGATCAGCCAGGATATTGCGGACCGATTGAACGCGATTGACGGCATCGAAGCGTCATGCGTTATCCTGACGGACCGCAATGCCTATGTTGCGATTCGATCCAAGGGCGAACAGCAAGCTCGTACGCATGACCGCAAGGAAAAAGGCACGCGTGCGGCAGCGAATTCAACCGGCAGCCTAGGCTATCCGCGCATGTACGAAGCGTTGGACATCGAGCGGGACACCGAACCGCTGACGCATGGCATGGGGATGAAGAGCACGCGGACGGAATCGCGGGCGGGCATCGACGATCCGACTACGGGCAATGCCGAAGGAGGCAGCCGCTACCGCTCGCTCCAAACGAACGGCAGCTTGCAGCAGCAGGCAGCGGCCGTCATTCAATCGATGGCGCCGCAGATTGAGCGCGTCTACGTGTCGAAGGATCCGGAGTTCTTCGGCCGCATGTCCGGTTACACGGCGGAAGCAAGCAGCGGCAAGCCGATTCAAGGCTACATCGCGGAATTCAATGCCATGGTCGAGCGTCTCTTCCCGTTGAAGTCCGGCATTCGGGTCAGCCGTTCTGTCGATACCAGCCCATTCGATTAAGCCGAGGCTTTATTCGCTCCGAGACGGAGCGGATAAAGCCTCTTCCTGTCCCGTGAGCCTGGCGAGCGGTTCGACGGCGGGACCTTCGACAACGCCGCCGTCATAATCGAAGCGCGATCCGTGGCAAGGGCAATCCCATGTCCGTTCCCCGCCGTTCCACTCGAGTTCGCAGCCCATGTGCGTGCAGGTCGTATCGACCAGATGCAGCTTCCCGCTCGGATCCCGATATGCCCCGGCCCGCTGTCCGTCGAGCCGGACGACAGCGCCTTCATCCGGACCCAGCTCGTCGAGCTTACGATCCGCGAGATCCAGCTTGCCTGAAATCCATACCTTCGCAATCGTCGCATTCTCCTTGAGAAGCTTCCATGCATCGGGGTTCACCTGGAAACGGCTTGGGGAGAACAATTCCGCATAAGGATTGTCGCGTCCCTGGATCAGATCGGTCAGGACATGTCCGGCCGCCGTTCCATTCGTCATTCCCCACTTGTGAAAAGCAGTCGCGACGTAGATGTTCGGCTGATCCTTGGACATCGGTCCGATATAGGGTACCTTGTCCGGCGGAATAATATCCTGCGCGGACCAGCGATATGGAATGTTCTTCACGCCGAAGAGCTTCTGCCCGTAGGCTGCCAGCGTATCGAATCGATTGCGCGTGTCTTCCTTGGTACCCGTCCGATGATTCTCCCCGCTGACGAGCACCAGCGTACGGCCGTTCTCTTCGCAGGATCGAAGCGACCGCGTAGGGGTGGAAGCGCTGATGTACATGCCGCCGGGATACGGCTGCACAGGCTCGATCGCGACCACGTAGGACTTTACGGCGTACAGCCTGGCATAGAAGAGGCCGATGCCGTCGCAGAACGGATAATGGGTCGCGGTTACGAGCTTGCGGCACCGCAAGGCATGCCCAGCCTTCGTCTTCAGCACCGGACGATCCTTATCCGTCGTATCGACCGTATAAGCCGGCGAATGCTCATATACCCGAACCCCTGCGGCAAGTGCCTCTCGGAGCAGATGCGAAAGGTAGCGGAGCGGGTGGAACTGCGCTTGATCGCGCATGGCCACCGCGGCAAGTGCCCCAGCTTCTGTCGGCAGCGGGAGCGAACTTACCCAATCGCCATCGATACCAAGCTTCGCGTACGCCTCCAGCTCCTTCTCGAGCTTCTTCAGATCGGCATCTGCCGCAGCGAATACATACGCATCCTCGTCCTGCAGCCCGCAAGGAATCGCATGCCGCTCCACGGCGTGGCGAATGAAAGCCATCGCATCCCGATTCGCCTCGTAATACCGCCTTGCTCCCTCAACGCCATGATAGGAGATGAGCTCGTCGTAGATCAGATTGTGCTGCGCGGTGACTTTGGCCGTCGTATGACCCGTCGTGCCGCGCAGTACGCGATCGGCTTCGAGCAGGATGACATCGACCCCTTCACGCGCCAACAGATAAGCGGTCGTTATGCCTGCGATGCCGGCGCCCGCGATCACGACGTCTGTATCGATATCTTCGTTCAGACTCGGGAATTCGGGGAACTCCGCGGAATCAATCCAATAGGAGCTAGTCTGACCGGGCAGCCGATTCAGGCTGCGACTCTGTTCATTCATCTCCAACAACACCTTTCTTAGATGGCAAACGGCGCAAGAACAGGAATAGTTTATCAATTAATCGCCATCTTAATACTACATCCAGCCCTGACATACTCGAAGAAGGTGATCGCAGATGGCGCACGAGACCCAGGAAGCAATCAGCATCGACCTTACAAGCAATATCAAGGCCCTTCGCATGCATCTGCGCGATTGCTCCGATGTCGTCTACCGCACTGTGCGAATCGATAAAGAGACGCACGGTTTAGTCGTATTTCTCTCGAATATGGTGGATATGGAAGCCGTAAGAACGGACATTATCGGGAAACTGCAGCAGTTCGCGGCGCCGCTCGACGCATCCGAACCGATTCTATGGCATATTCCCGTGCCGAATGTCACCGCGCACGACAATCTGAACGATGCCGTAGCGGCGGTGATGCAGGCTGAGGCGCTGCTCGTGATCGACGGACATCGTTCGGCTTACAGCTTCGGGATCGCGCAAGGCAAACGGCGCAGCGTGCAAGAGCCGTCGTCCGAGACGGTCGTTCGCGGACCGAGGGAGGGCTTCACGGAAGATCTGGGCGTGAATCTGTCCCTCATTCGCAATAAGCTGAAGTCGGATAAGCTGAAGACGATTGAATATACGATCGGCACGGAATCGAAGACGAAGGTCGTGCTTGCTTACTTCGAGCATATCGCGAGGCCGGAGATCATCCGGGAGGCGAAGCGCCGCCTGGAAGGCATCGACATCGATGCCATACTGGAGACCGGATACATCGAGGAATTGATCGAGGACGACCCGAGTTCGCCGTTCCCGCAATTCCAATATACCGAACGGCCCGACAATGCTGCTGCGCAGCTCTTAGAAGGGCGATTCGTGGTGCTTGTGGACGGCACGCCGTTCGTATTGATAGCGCCCGTAACCGCTTGGCAGTTCCTGCAGGCAAGCGAGGACTATTACGAGCGTTACATGATCGGCAATTTGCTGCGCTGGCTCCGCCTGTTTTTCTTGTTCGTTGCGCTGTTCCTGCCAGGCACCTATGTGGCCGTTCTGACTTTTCACCACGACATGTTGCCGACGAGCCTCGTCCTCAGCATCGCGGCGTCGCGGGAATCGATTCCTTTTCCGGCATTGGTGGAGGCCTTAATTATGGAGGTCAGCTTCGAGGCGCTGCGCGAGGCAGGGATTCGGCTGCCCAAGGCCGTCGGACAAGCGGTGAGCATACTCGGAGCGCTCGTCATCGGCCAATCCGCCGTCCAAGCCGGCATCGTGTCCGCACCGATGGTTATCGTCGTCTCGCTGACAGGCATCGCCTCATTCTGTTTGCCGCGGTTTAACTTTGCCATCACGGTCCGTCTGCTGCGCTTCCCGATCATGATCCTCGCCGGTTTCTTCGGCTTGTTCGGCATGGTGGCGGGCGCCGTGCTGCTCGCGGCGCATTTATCCCGGTTAAGCTCGTTCGGACAGCCCTATTTAACCGGCGTGGCGCCATATTCGAAGGGAGACAACAAGGATATATTCGTTCGGTCGCCGTGGTGGGAGCTCGGCAGCAGACCGCGCCGTCTCGGAAGGAATAATGCGAAGCGGATGAGCAAAGAGTCGATGAGCAAGCACAACTATAATCAAATCCCGGAGTGGTGATCGACATGCGTACGGCAGCCCGGATACTGTTACTTGCCCTAGCCATCCTGCTGCTCCCAGGGTGCTGGGATCGCAGGGAGATCAACGATATCGCGTTCGTCCTCGGCTCCGCCGTCGATAAGAAAGGCGAGAAGTATATCGCCTCCATTCAGGTGGCGCTGCCGAGCCAAATGGGCGGCGCCGGAAGCTCGGGAGGAGGCGGGGGAACGGCGGGAAACAAGTCCTACCTGCTCCTCTCGCACAGCGGAGATACCGTTCGCATGGCCAACTACGAGGAGCAGCTTTACATGTCAAGACAGCTGTTCTTCGCGCACCGCAGAGTGCTGCTCGTCGGCGAGGAAATGGCGCAGGACGGAATTGCTCCGATTATGGACGTGCTGGGAAGAATTCCGCAGAATCGCCTGTCATCCTATATGGTCGCAACCAGAGGTCCCGCTCTGGATTATATGAAGGTGTCGGGGGAGATTGAGCGATACCCATCGGAAATCGTGCGAGAGCTTGCCGTGAACGCGATGACGAATCCCGCGACCATGAAGCTGGTCATCGATAAGCTCATGACGGATGGCATTGACGTCGTCCTACCGGCAGTCCGCATCGTGAACAATGAGCAAGGTTCGAAGCCCGCGAAGTCGACCGGCATTAAGATGGACGGACTTGCGATATTCCGCCAGGGCAAGCTGCTGCGCATCTTGACGGGAGAGGAGTCGCAGTTCATGCTGCTCGCGATGGGAGAAGCCAAAGCGCCGGAGCTTGCTCTTCCTGCGCCGCGAGGTCATGGCGATATCGTACTCGGTTTGCATAATACGGCGATAAAAATCGAGACAAGCATTGAGGAAGACATCCCGGTGTTCCGCCTCGTCGTACAAGGCAAGGCAATCGTTGTGGATAACGAATCGAACTTCACCTTAGCCAGCGACGACCAGCTCAAAGAATTGGAGCGCGCAATGAACAAGCGCCTCAACGCCGGCATCACGAAGGTGGTCAAGTCTGTTCAGCAGGAGGGAGCCGACCCGATCGGACTGGGGCGCGCGCTGTCGAAGAAGATGCCGCATGCGTGGGAACGGTATCATGAGAAGTGGGAAGTATCGCTCAAGGAAGCGCGAGTCGACGTACAATCCATGGTGAGGATCGGGAATACGGGGACGGTATTGAAAAGCTTCGGCCTAAAGGAGGAAGAGTTGGTCCAATGAATACGTTCATATTCGTCATGCTGCTGTGGGCAGCGTTCATCTGCATCGTGATCTGGCCCGTCATGCGGAAGGCAGGTGCTGCCGTTCGGTGGCTCTCTGTCCTGTTGGTCGCAGGCGGTTACGCCGTATGCTTCTATGTATGGAAGTCGCAGTTATGGACGTCTCCGGCCATATGGATCATGCGTGCCCTCGAGCCCGTCATTCCGAACAACTAAAGTGCGAAGGGGGACGGCATAATGCCATCAACCGTTTCGAATATGGCATTGTCCCGCCGGCAGATCTTACTGGTCGGAGCGATGTACACCTTCGACAGTACCTTGATCAGCGTGCAATCGCAGAGCGTAACTTATGCCAAACAGCATATCTGGCTGGCGCATATCGTGCCGGCGCTTGTTATCCTGCTCGTGCTCGCCATGCTGGTGAAGCTGCTTGCCCGCCATCCGGGTCACGATCTGTTCGCGATCATGGATCATGCCAAGCCGTATATCGGCAAGCCGCTCATGATGCTGACGGTCCTCTTCTTCTTCTTCATCATAGTGCGGGATCTCCGCGCGATATCGGAATTCGTCAATATTTCGCTCTTGCCGAAGACGCCGATCTACATGATTGGCAGCATCGTTGCGATGACCGTTGTCCTCATCTGCCGCGGCGGCATCATCGTGCTTGCGCGCATGACCGAGATTTTCGGATTGGTGCTGTCCGTAGTCGTCATCCTGCTGCCTATCCTGATGGCGAACGATATCGCTTGGATGAACCTCATGCCGTTCTGGACGATCGATTACGGCGGGGTGGCGATGGGAAGCTGGTATCTGTTCTCGTATATCGGCGAAATCATTGCGCTTGCATTCCTCTGCACAAGCAGCAATCTGACCTTCAAGAGAGGCGCGCTCGCGGTGACGCTCGGCGTGGGGCTGCTCATTATTATGTCCATGCTTGGCGTGCTGGTGTTAGGGTTGCCGCTTATGGGACGGATGCTCTATCCGAATTATGAGCTTGTCCGCCACATTCATCTTACAGACTTCTTGGATCGCTTGGATCTTCCGCTGATCGGGTTGTGGCTGCCGACGATGTTCGTCAAGATCGGGTACAGTCTCGTCGTAGTCTGCTTAGGACTCAGGCGGCTGCTGCCGAAGGGCAGCGGCAAGGCGTTGGTCGGGCCGGTCGGTTTCTTCGCGTTCGGAGTCTCGTTCTGGTTCTTCGAGAATTCGCTCCAGCTATTCAATTTCAACCGGACATGGACCGGAATCGCGATCGTATTCGAGGTGCTGCTGCCGATCGCTGCTTTCCTGATGCTATATGGACGTAAACCGGCATAAACCGCTTGTAATCCGCCCATTTTCCATGGTAATCGCACCACTGTATGCTGTCCTTCATACTATAATTTGACTGTATCCCTTAACCTTGTAAACACAATAAACCCGGGCAAGGAGGGGTGACAAACATTGAAGGGCAGCGACCACAAGAGCAAGTTCTTATTGACCCACCGAGAACGTGAGGTTTTCGAACTGCTGGTGCAAGACAAAACCACAAGGGATATCGCGCAGCAATTATTCATAAGCGAGAAAACGGTGCGCAACCACATCTCGAACGTCATGCAGAAGTTGAACGTCAAAGGCCGTTCTCAGGCGGTTGTCGAGCTGATCAAGCTTGGGGAATTGAAAATCTGACGTGACACTTATCGGTACTGTCTAACCTTCTAGCCGCATCCTCTATGAGGATGGCGGAGAGGAGGTTTTTGATTTGTTCGGAATTTATGGCGATGGCCATGGTATAATCTAGCAAATGCGACACAAATCGACGGAACGGCGAGGAGATATCGATGAAGAAAATATCGGAGCATAAGCATGGGTCTAAGACGGCGAATGGAATCGCGGCATCGGTAATCGTGACGGTCAACATCCTAACCTATCTCGCATCATCCTATTGGTTCGTTTCGGCGCTGTGGTTCCAGGCCGTTGCCGAGGACATTGGCACCGTCATTTTCACAGCGAGCATCCTTGTTTCGCTCTTCATGCTCATTAGGCATTACATCATAAGGAGCAAGATGGCGTGGGCCCCGTACATCAGCATGAACATAATTGCTGCGATTCATTTTTTGGGTACATCGGGAATGGATTTTGACAGATGGCAGTTATGGCTTAGAGCTGTCGTGTTTCTTCTTGTTGCCATATCGGCTTTAGTGCTGGCATGGATCGCGAAGACGAATTTCATCAGGAGTTTTAATGTCTATTTGATTGTCAGTATCATGACGGTAATCTTGAATTTCGGAGGGTTCTACGGATCTATCTATTCGATGTACCTGCCATACGGACTTGAGAGCTTTAAGATTGAACAAGACATGAGCTCCGAGCAGGCCGTCATGCCGAAAGACTTTCTCTACTATAGCGCGGACGCCTTCTTCGGCACGGCTATTAGCGATGTTAGCCTTCGATATATTGACCCTCAAGACCTTCTGGATGCCGACAAAGTAGCTTCAAAGTACAAAGACCAATATAAGGCTGCCAATCGCTCGATCGATATCGTCAAATTGTTCTCGATGCTCGAATCCATCCTATTTCTTGTGTATATCTCCATCATCGTTCTGAATGCAGGTGCCAGCAAGAAGGATACGGATTCATAGCATCCTACGGAATGGGCTGCTAAGCTGCATGGATAGGATGAAAAGACGGAAGGGCTGCCCCTTCCGCCGCCTTTCCGTCCCGCTAGCGATGCTCGATCAAATCAATAGCGCCAAGCACGATGTGCGCCAATCCGAAGCCGAGCACGCCCGTTGCCGCGAGCTTGTATTTGCTGCCTAACAGCGCGGCGCCGGAAGCCGATACGACAGTTCCAAGAACAGCTGGCAATAACCCTTCACGCATCTGCATCTCGAACACTCCCTCGGTTATGGTGTGGAAAGACATCCCTAGTGTGGGGATTCGCAATCCGAAATATTCATGTGCGGCATAGGACCGGCTTGTCGGATCGCATCTATCGAAGGTATGATGGGGACGAAACAACATGCACCATGCAAGCAGGCAGAAGAGCATGCGTAAGAAGCGGAGGCACGGACAATGGCAGCATTCGACAACAGCAACCTGAATGACAGGGTCTATCTCTACTTGCGCGACCAAATCCTGCATAACGTGTACAAGCCAGGCGACCAGATCGTCTACGAGCAGCTCATTCAAGAGCTCGGCGTCAGTCGCACGCCGCTGCGCGATGCGATCAACAGGCTGGTGCAGGACGGACTAATCGAGGTGAAGCCTCGATCCGGCTCCTTCGTCTATATGCCCAACGCGCAGGACATCGGCGAGCTGTACGACGTTCGCAAGGCGCTGGAATGCCAAGCGATCGAAGCGGCACTGCCGCGCATGTCGCCCGAAGAGCTGGAGGGACTGCTCCGGGAAGCGGACGAAGCGGACGAAGCGATCAGGCGGGGCGACGTGCAGCGCTTCTTCGAAGCAGACCGCACATTCCACCGGACAATCATCGAACGCTCCGGCAACGGACTGCTGGCGGGAATCATGGGAACGCTTGAGCTGCGAATTATTTGGTTCGGCGTCATTATCACGAAGTTCGACCGCCCGCAGCAGGCGAACGATATGCACAGAAGGATCATTCAGGCGATGGTGAGCCGCAATGTCGTGCTGGCCAAGCAGCTGATGGGCGAGCATATCGAGGACATCAGACGCTATACGATCGGCGATTACTCCTAGCGGGAACGGATTGGCAACAGCTGCAGCTGCCCAGCCAGATTGAGGATTGACTTCAACCTTCATCAATGTAATATATTAGATATCAGGTGCAATGAAAAAAGCGGCGAGGTGAGCGGATGAAGCAGACGGCGATCGTAACCGGCGGCGCATCGGGGCTGGGACTGGCAGTTGCGGAACGATTCGCAGGGAAGGGGATGACGGTCGTGATAATCGACGTCTCCGCCGATCAAGGCGAACGGCAGCGAGACAGGCTCCGCGATGCAGGCCATGACGTGCATTATGTGCACGCGGATCTTACGAGCCAGCCGGCCGCGGCTGCGACTGCAGCAGCGGCACATGCAGCGGCAGGACGGATCGACCTCCTGGTCAATGCAGCGGGCATCATCCGGCGCAAGCCGCACGCGGATGTGCCCGCCGATGAGCTGGACGCGGTGCTGGACATTAATTTGAACGGGACCGTCTATATGTGCCAAGCGGTCTATCCTTACATGCGCGAGAACGGCGGCGCCATCGTGAACTTTGCCTCAATGCTGGCGCACTACGGCAGCAAGAATCTGCTGGCGTACGCGGCATCCAAGGGCGGCGTCGTGCAAGTGACCAAGTGTCTCGCCGTCGATTGGGCCGCGGACGGCATTCGCGTCAACGCGGTAAGTCCGGGCTATATCGAGACGCCGCTCTCCTCAGGCGCCACGAGGGATCCGGTTTTCCGCGAGCGCATTCTGTCCCGTACGCCGCAGAGGAGGTTCGGGCAAGCGCATGAGGTGGCTTCGGCGATCGATTTTTTATGCTCGGAGGATGCAAGCTTCATTACGGGCGTCGTGCTGCCGATTGACGGCGGACTGCTGGCGGGCGATCCATCGCTATTCCCGCCCGCCTAATTCGGTAACAATCATCAATGAGGGGGATTAATCGAATGGCTAACCATGAATTGCACCGCTTCACCGAGATGTTCGCGCTGCCGGATCGAACGATCGATCTGGATCAGGTGCCTTGGGTGCCGCAGTCGGACCGCGTCTGGTTCAAGCCGGTTCGCTTCGACTTGTCCACGGGGCGCTGGATCAATCTGCTGAAAGTTACTCCGGGCGGGAAAGTGAATCGTCACCGCCATACCGGCGGACAAGTGATGGCCTACACGATCCAAGGCGAATGGCGTTACCTGGAGCGGGAATGGAAGGCACAGCCGGGGACATTCGTGTACGAGCCGCCCGGCGATATCCATACGCTCGTCGTGGACGGCGACGTCGAGATGATCACGCTGTTCATCCTCGAGGGAACGGTACAGTATCTGAACGACCAGGACGAAGTATTCTATCAGGACGATGTCTTCACTAAGCTGAAGCTGTATAAGGAATATTGCGAGTCTAACAACATCCCGGAGCTTGATCTGCTATATTAGGAGCATGAGCTAAGGGAGGCGGATTACCTATGGATCGTATAAAATGGGGCATCATCGGCTGCGGCGACGTCACGGAGGTGAAGAGCGGGCCGGCGTTCAACAAGATCGAAGGCTCCGAGCTCGTCGCGGTGATGCGGCGCAACGGGGCGTTGGCCGAGGATTACGCGAAGCGGCACGGCGTGCCGAGATGGTACGACGACGCGGAGCGTCTGGTGAACGATCCGGAGGTGAATGCCGTCTACATCGCTACGCCGCCTGCCTTCCATAAGCCATACGCGCTGATGGCGGCTGCAGCCGGCAAGGCGGTCTACGTCGAGAAGCCGATGGCGTGCAGCACTGCCGAATGCGCCGAGATGATCGAGGCATGCGAGCGTGCCGGCGTGCCGCTGTTCGTCGCCTATTACCGGCGCGAATTGCCGTTGTTCAAGACGATTAAGGCATTGCTGGAGGAAGGGACGATCGGGGAGGTTCGCTTCGTTCGGACGATGCAGACGCGGCCGCTCGGCGTCATGAGGGATGCCGGCGGCACCGGCGCGCTGCCATGGCGCGTACAGCCGGAGCTCGCGGGCGGCGGCCTCTTCGTCGATCTGGCGAGCCATACGCTCGACATCCTCGACGACCTGCTGGGGCCGATCGAGGAGGTGTTGGGCATGGCGGCCAATCAAGCGGGCTCTTATGCGGCCGAGGATATCGTGGCAGGGCAATACCGGTTCGCATCCGGCGTATTCGGCTCGGGAATCTGGAGTTTCGACGCGTACGAGCATACGGACGTGAACGAAATAATCGGGACTTCGGGCAAGCTGGTCTTCCCGACCTTCGGCAATGACCTCGTCATTCACCGCCGGGGAGAGGAGCCCGTCACGCGCAGCTTCGAACGGCCGGAGCATGTCCAGCAGCCGTTCATCGCGACGATGGTAGCCGACTTGCTCGGCGGAGCGCCGGCGCGGAGCACGGGGGTCACGGCCGCCCGGACGAACCGCGTCATGGACGCGCTGCTCGCAAGCTATTACCGCTAGACCGCCAGGCGGATGTCTGCCTGTCGCACATAAGACCGTCAAGGACGCGATCGGGAATCATGATCGCGAACCTTGGCGGTCTATTGGCGTTCTTACCCGGCAATTACCCGTTCACGACAGTGCCGCCGTTCAGATGGAGCGTCTGGCCGGACATGTACATCGCGTCGTCGCTGGCTAGGAATACATAGGCTGCGGCGAGCTCCGATGGCTGACCGGGCCGCTTCATCGGCGTATCGGCGCCGAATTTCGCGACCTGGTCGGCCTCGAATGTCGACGGGATGAGCGGGGTCCAGATCGGGCCGGGCGCCACGGCGTTCACGCGAATGCCTTGCGGCGACACGTTGTTCGACAATGCCCGCGTGAACGATACGATCGCTCCCTTGGTCGAGGAGTAATCGATCAGGTTCGGGCTGCCTTCATATGCGGTAATCGATGCCGTATTAATAATCGATGCTCCCTGCTTCAGATGAGGCAGAGCTGCCTTCGTCAAGTAGAACATGGCGAAAATATTCGTGCGGAACGTACGCTCGAGCTGCTCCGCCGTAATGTCCTCGATCCGCTGCTGCGGATGCTGCTCAGCGGCGTTGTTGACGAGGATGTCCAGCTTGCCGAACGTCTGCACCGTCTGCTCGATCGCCTGCTTGCAGAACGCCTCGTCGCCGATGTCGCCGGCGATCAGCAGGCACCGCCTGCCGAGCTGCTCGATTCGCTGCTTGACCTTCGCGGCATCTTCGTGCTCGCTCAGGTAGACGACTGCGACGTCGGCGCCTTCCTTGGCATATGCGACTGCGGCCGCATGGCCGATGCCGCTGTCGCCGCCCGTAATGAGGGCGGACTTACCCGTCAGCTTGCCTGCCGCCTTATAGGTCGGGGATTCGATCTCCGGATGCGGCTGCATCTTCGTCTCGATGCCGGGCTGCTGGTTCTGCGTCTGCGGCGGGAAAACCTGCTTCTTCTCTTGCTCTTGCGTAGTCGTTGCCATTCGGTAGCCTCCTCCAGTGGGTCTACCCTTAATCTGGTGCGGAGGCATCGTTCTCATTCATGCTTTCGTGCTGCCGTAGTTAAACAGGAAGACTTAACGCAGGCAATTACTGCCGACTGTCGATGCTCAGTGTGATACAATGAACGAAATGAATGTATCGGGAGCGTATGCCTTATGAGCAAATTGTTAGCATTCGGACTGTTATTCTGGCTGATCGGCAACCCTTTCGTGGCCATTATCGTGCTGATCTTGATTCTATACGTGCTGGACCGCCGATTCGTCGGACTGTCGCCGAGCATCGTGAAGCCGCTTAAGCGAAGGAGCAGAATCAAGAAGCTCGAGCAGCTGCTGCGGCTCAATCCGAGCGACGTGTCGTCGAAGATGGAGCTGGCGCGTCTTCAGCTTGAGCGCAAGACCTATGCCCGTGCGCGCCAAGTGCTCGAATCGATCGGCGATTCGATGGAGCATTCGGCCGAGTATTGGGATGACCTTGGAACGGCGTTATTGTTCACCGGAGATAAGGAGCGAGGAGAGCAGGCGATGCTGCGCGCGCTCGCTATCAATCCGAGAGTCAAATACGGCGAGCCCTATCTGCGACTGGCGGCGGCTAATCGTTCCGATGGGGAGCAGGCGTTGTCCTACCTCAAGGCGCTGCGAGACATCCACTCTTCTTCTTGCGAGGCTTATTATCGCATGGGCGTCATTTATAAGGAGCTTGGCAACAAGGCCGAGGCCAAGCGGGCTTTCGAGGAAGCGGCTGCGATCTATGCGAGCCTGCCGCGCTATAAGAAGCGGCAGGAACGCAGCTGGGCGCTGCGCAGTTGGGCTGCCAAGCTAGCCATGAACTGAGTCTCGCGCAAGCATAACAATCCTGCTCGTTATGCGTTACCCATTGTGCATTTCGCGGGTTTCGACGATAATCGAAGAGTAGGCGAATTATGTCGATTAATGTAGAAAGATGTATGTTGAGGAGATTATGATGACTCGTAACGTATGGTTGATTATTGCATTGCTAATCGTGCTTGTACTTGGCGTTAACAATACGGTGTACTATTTTTACACGAAGCATTCGCTTGAGGAAGGGCTTGCCGAAGAGATGCGCCGCGTCGCCAAGCAGATCGAAATGACGGTTGAACAATCGAGGATCGGTGCCGAGTTGTTCCAGGAGCAGCTCGGCGAGCAGCTGCGCACTGCCGCAATCGCAGCGCAGTTCGCGCTTGACCCGGATGTCGAGAAGGTGACCAACGAGCAGTTGGTCGAGCTGAGCGAGCGGCTCGGCGTGCTGCATATTACGCTGCTGAAACGCACGGAAGACAATATCATGCTCTACCGATCGTCCGATCCGAAACAGATCGACGTGCCGACGAGTTCTTGGAAGCCTTGGTATCAAGCGTTCAATCAATTGTTCGACGATCGTAACGTATCCATCGATTGGGGACAATCGCTCCCTAACTTCTGGACGGGACCCTATGAATTCGCGACGACCGATACGAGCAAAATCCGAAAATGGGGCTACTACTATGACGGCTCGACGAACTATATCATCGATCCCTATATCAGCTTCGATGTGCAGCGGAAATTCGAGGAAGCGACAGGCGTAGCGGTGCTGATTCGTAATACGCTGGAGGAAAATCCAGACGTACTGGAGATTACAGGCGTGAATCCGGTATTGTTCGATAAGGGTCCGTACCTGACGATTACGCATGCCGGCGAAGTGTTGAATCATGCAACACGCCAACCGATTATCTATGGGACCTATAATTACAGGATCGACAGCGACACCAAGAACATCGGGCACGCGTACAAGAGCGGGAAGACGATTACGCTTGCGGACAAGGTGAACGGCAAGCGCATCTTGAAATCCTACATTCCTGTCGATATCGAGGCTCCGGTCGTCAGTATCCTGGACGAGCAAGCGCAGCCGTTGAAGCGTTATGTGCTTACGATCACGTCGGACTATAACCGCATTCAGGCGCAGCTTGACAGTCAATACTTGGATATCGTGCTCTTGATTGCCATTGTGACGCTGATTAGCATGGTCGTGCTATACCTGGCCATGCGTTTCGTCAGACGATCGCGCGAGAGCGTCGTCGTGGAAGCCCAGCAGACATACGTCGAGGAGATCAACCAGATGTTCAACATGCTTCGCGGCCAGCGGCATGACTTCGGCAATCATGTGCAGACCATGCACTCGATGGCGGCGCTGGGCAAGCTGGAAGACTTGCGCAGCTATGCGAATGAACTGGTCGGCGAGATTCGAATAACGAACGATATCATCAATATCGGCAATCCTGCGATCGCCGCGCTCGTGCGCACGAAGCTGTCGCAAGCCGAGTCGGCCAAGATCGCATTTACCAGCAGATTCATTGGCCTCGAGAAGCTCGATCTTGGCGTGAAGTCGCTTGACCTCACGCGGATGATCGGCAACTTGGTCGACAACGCCTTCGACGAAGCGATGCAATATTCGGAGGAATTGCGCAGCGTGTCGCTGCGCGGCGCTCACGAGTCGACGGGGCTGGTCTTCACAGTCAGCAATTACTGCGAAACGGCGCAGCAGATTAGCGGGGAGCAGCAGAAGCTGTTCAAGAGCGGATTCACGACCAAGACGGAGAGTCACCATCAGGGACTCGGGCTATCCATCGTGAAGTCGATCGCGGACAAATACAAAGGCACGGTCAAGATCGAGGCCGAATCGCAGCACCGGATCGCGTTCACGGTCCGCATTCCGCACTGATCTATTTTCCCGCTACATTGTAAATCATTTGTAATGCCGAACACCTATAATGAAGCATACAGTCTAAGGAAAAGAAGTGATCGGCTTGCATCGCAAAGACGTTCATCCATCCCTTAACGACTTCATAGGCAAACAACTCATGCGGGATATTTATACACAAGCAGGTCTGCTGCTGATACAGTCGGGCACCATTCTCGATCATAAGTATTTGCGGCTCCTGCAAGATCATCGCATCGAATTGTTCGAACGCGATGTACGCGTCGTTGTCAGCTTCGCGGCCGAGCAGGAGCAGTGCAGAGAAGAGGTCGAGCAGGCGACGCTCAAGGTACAGACCTATTTTGACGAAATCCGTGCTAACCAGAAGGTGCCGATCGAGGACATCCGGACGGATGTCATGCCGCACATTGCGCAAGCGGCCGAGCACCCGCATCTGTTCGGGCTGCTCAATAACCTGCAAGCTAAGGATGACTATACGTATCGGCACAATATCGGCGTCGGCATTCTGGCGGCGCTGCTGGGCAAGTGGCTCGGCCTCGGAGACGCCGATGTGACGGAGCTGGCGATGGCGGCAACGCTGCACGATATCGGGAAGATGCGCATTCCGGTCGAAGTGCTGAACAAGCCCGGACGTCTCACGGACGACGAATTTGCACTGATCAAGAAGCATCCGGAATTCGGGTACGAGATGCTGCAGACGACATCGGGCGCAACCGAGCGCGATCTGCTGGTCGCCTTGCAGCATCACGAACGACAGGACGGCAGCGGGTACCCTTACGGCATTCGCGGCGGCGAGATGGATTACTTCAGCAGAATCGTGGCGGTATGCGACGTCTACCACGCGATGTCCAGCAAGCGGTCCTACCACGAGCCATCCCCGTTCTACCAAATATTGAACCAAATGGAGAGCAATAAGTTCGGCGAGTTCGATCCGCATATCGTCAATGTGTTCATCGACCGGATGATGAAGATGATGGTCGGCAACGAGGTGCTGCTCTCCGACGGCCGTGTAGGCCTGATCGTCATGATCAACACAAGCGAACCGCTCCGCCCGCTCGTCAAAATTGGAAGCGAATTCATCGATCTGCGGTACTATCCATCCGTTCAGATCGAGCAAGTGATCGTATAAATCGACAGCCATACGCAGCAAGCTGCATCCGCCGACGGGTGCAGCTTATTCGCGTTCATCGGCGGTCTGCGGCAATCCGGCGTCTGACTGTGATATAATAAAAGGACGGCTAAAAAAGGAAGAGTGATGGAGACGATGGCGTCGACGAACCGTTTGGCAGAGGAGCAGACCGATGTTCTGGAGCAACAAATCGGTACCCATGTGTCCAGCGAGCTGCAGCGGGAAGGCTTCGATATGTATCGGGCTCGGCGCGTATTCGTTACGCAGGTCGTGGAGGGCAATGCCCTCTATGGCGCAGTGAACGGCACGGCCGTATACGCCGTTACGCTAGATGCCGACGACTTCGCGTACAGCACGTGCACTTGTCCGGACACGGGCTACTGCAGCCACATGGCGGCTGTCTTCTTCCAATATCGCGAATCGGCCGGCGACGATCCTGCCGGCATCATGCAGCGGATGGCGGCCGACGAGGAGCGCGCGCTCGGACACCCGGACCGGCGCGGAGCGGAGCTCGGCATCGAGGACGGTCCGGCTGACTGGTTGGATTGGTTCGAACGGAAGCATGGGCAGGTCTGGAAGCAATGCAGACATTCCTTGCACCCGCTGCAGCCGGTTCTTCAGGAATTGAAGGGCAAAGCGAGGGAATGGCCGAAGCGCATGCAGCGCCTCCACTGGCTGACCGCGATTGCCTTCGTGCTGGAACAAGTAGAACGCGCTTATGCTTCTACCGATTCCTATAACCGCTATTATTATGAAATGTCGTTCACGCGCGCCGTTGAGCCATGGATCGCGCATGGGAATGAGCTGGTTGCCGAGCTTGAGCCGGAGCGGCTGTCAAGCCGCGAACGGGAATGGCTAGCGCATCTGAACGAACAACTGAGGAACGCCTCCATGAACGAGAGCTTCCTCTTGCTGCGATGGGATCACCTCTACCATGCGTTATGGGAGAGGCTGGCGGCTCACGAACAATGGCGGCAGCTCGAACGCGCCGCATTGGACCGACTGTTGGAAGCTTCCGCCGGTAACGACCGGGCCATGCATGCGCTGTATGCCGCGAGGGCCTATTTGGATTATCGCGAAGGAAGGCATGACCGAGCAGCCGAAGCGCTGGCGCGAACGCCGTTCGAACGCAATAGCGCGCTTGTGTACGCCATGGCGGAGCAATGCCTGATCGCGGAAGATGCCGAAGCGCTGGAGCTGTGGATGCTCTTCCTCCGCGATCGCCTGTCCGATTGCCGCAACGCCGCCATTCTTCGTCCCTACCTGAAGCTGTGCAGAGCGGCCGATGAGAAGCAGCCGGATCGTTCGATATGGATCGAGCTGATGGAGCAGCATCTGCCCTATTCCTACCCCGAACTGGCCGTGCATTGGTTCGAGAGAAGAGCCTACGACAGATGGGCGGACTTGCTGCTCTTGATCGGGATCCGCCCGGATGACATTGACCCGCAGAATTTGCGTACAGCTGCCAAGAGTCGGCCGGAGCTGTTGATTCCGATCTTCCACCAAGCGATCGATGAAGCGATACAATCCCGTAACCGGACCGGATACAGAGCGGCCATCAAGCACTTGAAGCGGCTCGAAATATTGTATCAGGCTGCGGGACGGACGGCGGTCTGGCAGCGTTATCTGCGCGAGTTCAACGGCAAATACGTCCGTCTGCGGGCGCTGCAGGAAGAACTAAGAAGAGGGAAGTTGATGCCATGAACGGTTCGGGAACAGCGCCGTTAGGCACGCAAATCGGAGAACTGGATGCCGAATGGCTGCCTGGCGAAGGCTTATGGCTGCATGCGCCGGAATGGGCCGGTACCGTGAATCGCTTGAAGAGCATGCTGTTCGGCTGGCATGTCGGTTCATGGTACGGCGAGAAGGCGGTGAAGCACGTTCGCGGACACGCGGAGGGCGTGCTGCTGCCTGCCATGATCGCGATCGACTATATGGCTGCGCCTATGCCGGTGCGATTGCTCGAGTACAGCTGGAGTCCCCGCGCCGCCGTCATTCGGCGTGCTGCCGCGTGGATCCATCATGCCGTGAGAGCAGGCTGGTATGCGCCAGACCTGCTCGGCTGGTCGCAGCGGCAGCGAACTTGGAAGGTCGCGATACCGGATCAAGCGGCCGGGGCAGCGGAACAATGGAAGCAGCTGCGGCGCGATGCCGAAGCATGCGGAACGATGGATCTGGACAGCTGGCTGTCCGATGCGATCGAAGAAATCGCGGCACAGGATGCCGAGGCGGCGGATGCGCTGCGTCTGTTATTGCTTCGTTCGGGGGCCGATCTGTCGGCGATGGCAGCGAGCGATGAAGGCGACTGGCTGATCGCGATCGGCTGGACGCCGGACGATACCCCGTTCCGCATCGCATTGCAGCTGATCGAGCCGACAACGTCAGCGGACGCGAAGGAGGGGAAGGGTTGGCGGCTTGCAGCCGTACTTCGCGGCCGTACCGAACAGGATATGACGCTGCGGCTGGGCTGCGGCGAGGACGGCAGATGGAAGCTGGAGGATGGCGCGGCATCCGTGCCGGTGACATGGCTGCCTTGGCTGGGCAGCAAGCTACAGCGAGAACAAGCGAAGTGGCTGTCCGTGCTGCCCGAGCTTAAGGACCTGCCGCATGAGCAAGCGGAGGCGGAATCGGATTCCGCAGCCGCAGTCGACTCGCAGCCCGATCTCGGGCTCGCCGGCATTCGGCTCGCGATCTCGGAGCAGGAAGCCTGGCACATCCTGCAGGAAGGAAGCGTTCGTCTCCTGCAGGCAGGCTGTCCGGTTATCCTGCCGGGCTGGTGGGAAGCGGCGAGAACGCGGAGGCTGCGGATTAAGGCAAAGGTCAAAACGTCGGTCGGCGCTTCCGAGGAGCCGATGTTCGGCTTGGATCAGATCGTGCAATTCGATTGGAAGCTGGCGGTCGGCGATATCGACTTGTCGGAGGCCGAATTCTCGAAGCTTGCCGCGGACAATCGGCGGCTTCTGCATATCGGCGGCGAGTGGGTGCATCTGGACCCCGGCGACGTGAAGCTGATCCGCGATTGGATGAAGAAGAGAGGCAAGTCCAAGGGCTTGTCCTTCCGCGACGTGCTGGAATGGCATCTTCGAGGCGGCATCGCGTTAGGCGAGGACGAGGAGGATCCGACTGCTGGGCCGCTCGCGCATATCGAGCTGAACGATCATCTGACGGCCTGGCTGGAGAGACTGCAGAATATCGGGGCGATACCGCCTGTCGAGAAGCCGGCCGGATTCTTGGGCGAGCTGCGGCCCTACCAGCTCGAGGGCATCTCATGGCTGGCATTCCTGCGGCAGTTCGGACTCGGCGGCTGCCTGGCAGACGATATGGGACTGGGGAAGACGATTCAATATACCGGCTACCTGCTGCATGTGAAGGCGCAGGAGGGCGGCTCGAGCATGCCGTCGCTGCTCATCTGCCCGACCTCGGTCATCGGCAACTGGGAGAAGGAGCTCGAACGATTCGCCCCGGAACTGAACGTCTACCTGCATTACGGCCCTCGCCGCGTGAAGGGCGAAGCGTTCGCGTCGGCCGTGCAGGGCGCGGATATCGTCATTACATCCTATGCGCTGACGCCGCTGGACGAAGAAGAGCTATCCGGCGTCATGTGGAACTCGCTGTGCCTGGATGAAGCGCAGAATATCAAGAACGTCTATACCAAACAGACTGCCGCGATCCGCAGGCTGCACGGCAGGCACCGGATTGCCCTGACAGGCACCCCCATGGAGAATCGCTTGACGGAGCTGTGGTCGATCCATGATTTTATCAACCCCGGCTATCTTGGCACGCTGGGCGAGTTCCGCAGGGAAGTCGTGCTGCCGATCGAGAAGTCGAGGGACGAGAAGCAGATCGCCCAACTGCAGCAATGGGTGAAGCCGTTCATGCTCCGAAGGCTGAAGAAAGATCCGGCAATCCAGCTGGCGCTGCCAGAGAAGAACGAACAACGCATGTTCGTCTCCCTGACGGCCGAGCAGGCTGCGCTCTACGAACAGACCGTCAGCGAGCTGCTGGATGGGCTCGGCGATCTTACGCCGATGAAGCGGCGCGGGCTGATTCTCGCGGCGTTGACCAAGCTGAAACAGTTATGCGACCATCCGTTGCTCCTACTCGGGGAAGGCACGCGCGGCGCCGGATCCTGGCAGACGGAGCGTTCGGGGAAGCTGGTCCGGCTGCTGGAGATGGTGGACGAAATCGCCGCGGAAGGCGAACGCTGCCTTATCTTCACGCAGTTCATCGGTGCAGGCGAGCTGATCAAGGCGAAGCTGGAGAAGCGGCTTGGCATGCCCGTGCCTTACCTGCACGGAGGCGTCGCGAAGGCGGATCGGGACGCGATGATCGCGGCATTCCAGGATCCGGGGCAGCCGGCCTGCGCTTTCGTGCTGTCGCTCAAGGCAGGCGGCACGGGGTTGAATCTGACAGCCGCGAACCATGTTTTTCACTTCGACCGTTGGTGGAATCCCGCCGTGGAGAATCAGGCGACCGACAGAGCGTTCCGGATCGGGCAGACGAAGAATGTGCAGGTGCACAAGTTCGTCACGATCGGAACGCTCGAAGAGCGGATCGACGATATGATCACGCGTAAGCACGCGCTCAGCGAACAGGTCGTCGGACAGTCGGAGGGCTGGATTACGGAGCTGGACCAAGACGAGCTGCGCGCGCTGTTCACGCTCCGCAAGTCGTGGGCGCATAGCTAACAGCTAACGAAATAGGCAGGATGAGCAGGGAGGTGGCATTCTGAAGTCGATAGAACCGGATCAGACCGATGACCGATTGCCGCCGGTCCATCCTAGAATGGCGGGCCGGACCACGGCGCCAAGCGCTGCCGAGCAGGTGCCGGAGCCGGACGCGATCCGGCCGGAGTCGAGCCCGGAATGGCGGGAGCTGTTCAAGCATATACGCCGGGCCGTGGATCGGCTGCGCGAATAGTTGTTTACGGGCCGGGAGAGCAGGTCGCCGCCAAGCACGCACAAGAACCCGTTAAGCCTCGCGCTTAACGGGTTCTTAAAGGTGCACATACGGGGCGTGTATAAGATAGTGTAATATGTTACCGCTAATTCCGCTCCAATAACTGATTTCATCCAAATAGATGAATTCCCTACCACTAATTCTCAGGAATATGACAAATATGGCGTATCCTTCGGAATTAGTGGTACTTATATACGCTAACCATTGGGGGAGAGAGAGCAGGCTCGAATTAGATGTACGAATTCCCGCTAATACAACTGGCGGAAGTTGACCCGGAGGGGGCAACTCTCACCGTTCCGTTGCGGCTCTCGAACCGAATGCGGCTTCCTGACGCCAACCCCGGCCGTGACGCGTTAGGCCTTGCGGACCTGCAGCCGACAGCGCGTCAAGCCTCCTACCGCCGCCCTCACGCCAATCCAACCGCTGCGCTAACGCCAACCGCCGCCGTTGCGGCTCTCGAACCGAATGCGGCTTCCCCGTCGACAATCCCGGCCGTGACGCGTTAGGCCTTGCGGACCTGCAGCCGACAGCGCGTCAAGCATCCTACTGCCGCCCTCACGCCAACCGCTGCCCTCGACCCAGTACCCCTTACGGCTCCTCGGCCGACAGCTCGTCAAGCGTCTTGCCGAAGCTCGGCGCCATGTGCGACAGGAACCATTCGACCTCCGGCATCGCGAGCAGCGCGAGCGATTGCTCGGTCTGGCCCTTCGCGACGGCGAATTCCCGATTGCCGGAAGACAGTTCGGATACGCACTTCAAGTAGGCATCGAGCAGGTCGGCTGCCTTGAGATATTTGAACAGCGTGCGTTCTTCCTCCGTCGGCTCGCCTGCCTGATGCGACTTGGCTTCCAAGAGCGGCGCGTAAGCGCCCTTGAGCGGCTCCGGTACCATGCCGAGCAGCCGGTCGGCCGCCATGGCCTCGATCTCGCGAAAGCTCGCCAGCATCTTCGGATTGTGGTGCTTGACCGGTGTGGGGATATCGCCGGTGAACACCTCGGTCGCGTCATGGAACAGCGCCATGCTGACGACGCGATCGGCGTTCAATTGCTTGCCGTATAGCCGGTTGCCGATCTCGCACAGCATGTGCGCGAGCAGGGCGACATGATAGGAATGCTCGGCAACGCTCTCTCGCGTCGTGTTGCGCATGAGGCTCCACCGTTCAATGTAACGTAGCCTGTACATATAAGCGAAGAAATGACTTCCCATTGCGCCAACTCCTCTCCGGTGTTCTCGATCTCGCGCGTTAACGCGTCGTTCTTATCCATCTATGTTATCATATCGCCGAACAGGAGGATATTGGGTCCGGCTTGCTCGGAATGTCGGATTTTTTTTGACCGGAGGTGAACGCTCCATTATTATAGTAATATAGGTTGAATTCGAAATCATCGAAGCGTTCATGAGAGGAGAACCCTTACCGATATGCAGAACTTTGAGCAAAGCGTCTATCAATTGATCGTCGAAACGTCCACGAACCTTCCCGGGGATGTCCGCCAGGCTATTCGAGCAGCCCAGGAGGCAGAAGACCGCGCCACGCGCGCCGGCCTGTCCTTGTCCACGATCGCGAACAATATCGAAATGGCGGAATGCAACGTCTCGCCGATCTGCCAGGATACAGGCATGCCCACATTCATCGTGCACACGCCGGTCGGCGCGAATCAGATCGCGATGAAGCAGCAGATTCGCAGCGCGATCGCGCGCGCGACGAAGGACGGCAAGCTCCGCACGAACTCCGTCGACTCGCTGACGGGATCGAATACGGGGGACAACCTGGGTCCGGGCACGCCCGTTATCCACTTCGAACAATGGGAGAAGGACGAGATCGACGTTCGTCTGATCCTGAAGGGCGGCGGCTGCGAGAACAAGAATATCCAGTACAGCCTGCCTATGGAGATCGAAGGCCTCGGCAAGGCCGGCCGCGATCTCGACGGCATCCGCAAGTGCATCATGCACGCCGTCTATCAAGCGCAAGGACAAGGCTGCAGCGCCGGCTTCATCGGAGTCGGCATCGGCGGCGACCGTACGACCGGCTATGAGCTTGCGAAGCAGCAGCTGTTCCGCCGCGTCGACGATACGAACGCGATTCCTGAGCTTCAGCAGCTGGAAGAATACGTGATGGACAATGCCAACAAGCTGGGCATCGGCACGATGGGCTTCGGCGGGCAAGTGACGCTGCTCGGCTGCAAGGTCGGCGTCATGAATCGGCTGCCGGCGAGCTTCTTCGTCTCCGTCGCGTACAATTGCTGGGCGTACCGCCGCCAAGGCGTATTGCTCGACGCGAGGACCGGCGATATCCAAGAATGGCTGTATCCGGCCGGCAGCGAGGTGTCGATGAAGCTGTCCGAAGCGGAGCAAGCCGAGCAGGCTGCGTTAGCGGCTGCCGCAGACAGCAGCTCGGAGCGCCGCGAAGTCAGACTGCAGATGCCGCTGACCGAGGAGCAGGTGCGTTCGCTTCGCGTAGGCGACATCGTCATCCTCGACGGCGAGATGCATACCGGCCGCGATGCGCTGCACAGCCATCTGATGAACCATGATTCGCCGGTCGATCTGAACGGCGCCGTCATCTACCACTGCGGTCCGGTCATGATGAAGGATGAGAACGGCTGGCGCGTAACGGCTGCCGGTCCGACGACGAGCATACGCGAGGAGCCTTACCAAGGCGATATCATTAAGAAGTTCGGCATTCGCGCGGTCATCGGCAAGGGCGGCATGGGCGCCAAGACGCTCGCCGCGCTGCAAGAGCACGGTGCGGTTTATTTGAATGCCATAGGCGGCGCCGCGCAATATTACGCGGAATGCTTCAAGAAGGTGAACGGCGTCGACTTCATGGAATTCGGCATTCCGGAAGCGATGTGGCATCTCGAGACGGAAGGCTTCGCCGCGATCGTCACGATGGATGCGCACGGCAACAGCCTGCATGCGGAAGTCGAGCAAGACTCGCGCGCGAAGCTTGCGCAGTTCCGCGAGCCGGTATTCAAGTAGCATGAAGCTTAGACAATTCGGCATCGCATTCAACCGCACATTCGAACGATGGATGTTCTTGTTCATCCCCGGGTCTCTCATCCTGGGGTTTCTTTGTGCAGACGGACTCCTGTCATCTATACCTGCCGTTCCGTACCTGTTCGCCTTCGTTGCGTTCACGATGGGACTCGGCTGCGGTTTCAAAGAGATTAAGCTCGTCTTCCGGAAGCCGCTGCCGATGGTTGTCACGCTCGTGGTCGCGCATGCGTTGGTTCCGCTTGCGGCATACGGAATCGGCAGCCTGATCTTCGGTTCCGACTCGCCGTTCGTAATTGGACTCGTGCTCTTCGCGCTTATTCCACTCGGCGTATCGGCCATCCTGTGGGTAGGTCTATCCGGCGGGAGCGTGGCGTTGATTCTGGCGATGGTCGTAATCGACAGTCTGCTGAGTCCGTTCCTCGTGCCCGCGGGCATTCACGTCCTGTTCGGCGAATCGATCGAGGTCGATACGACCGCAATCATGCTCGATCTCCTGCTGATCGTCGTAGCGCCGACCGCTGCCGGCATGCTGCTCCATCAAGGGACGCAAGGCAAGATCCAGCCGGCGCTCGCGCCGATTGCGCCGCCGGTCTCGAAGCTGTGTTTCGTGGCGATCGTCGCCTTGAACGCGGCTGCGATCGAACCGCATGTGGCCGCGATGCGGCAAGATATGCTGAAGCTGGTGCCTGTCGTGCTATTGCTGGTCGGTATCAACTATGCCGCCGGATTCATAGGCTCGAAGCCGTTCAAGAGCCGCGAGCTGGAGACGACCCTCTCGTATGCGGCGGGCATTCGCAATATTTCGCTCGGCATCGTCATTGCCCTCGCTTATTTCAGTCCGCAAGCTGCGGTGCCGGTCGTACTCTCGATTCTGCTGCAGCAGCCGATCGCGACGCTTCATCATTACGTTTTACAAAATCTTCACAATAGGAAGACTAGCGAAGCGGCGCAGGGGCAGGTAGGATAAGGACAAAAGCAAGCGTTGCACAGGTCGCGCATAGAGCCGCGGGTTACTCGGCCATGCGGAAAGGATGGACTGGAATGAACAGCTTTCGCGCACGCCTCGCGATCATCATGATCCTGCTGGTCGGCTTATCGGTCTCGGCTGCCGGCGTGTTCATGGCGCAATCGTTCGAGCGTAAGCATCTGAATGCGCAGCAGGAGAATATGGTGCGCGAGATCGGACTGATCATGGATGCGGCGGAGTGGATGCAAGGCGACGAGCATACGCTCCGAACTTACTATTCGGAGCTTGCCGCGCATTATAAGTCGATTACGGACGCGCGGGTTACCTTCATCCGCGGCGACGGACTCGTGCTCGGCGATTCCGATCACGACGCGAGCGAGATGGACAATCATGTCGATCGCCCCGAGATTATGGACGCGCTGAAGAAGGGGATCGGCCGTCATATTCGGACAAGCGACACGGTGAATCAGAACATGATGTATGTCGCGATGGCGGTGCAGCCGGGAAATGCCGATTCGCCGATCGTCCGGCTTGCGCTCAGCATCGTCGATCTCGAGAGCAGCATACGGGAAATGTGGTTCGGGCTCATTGTCGGGCTCTTGATTCTGTTCGTGCTGGCAGCGGCGGTCAGCTACCGGGTCGCGCTCGGCCTGACGCGGCCGCTGGAGCAGATTACGCGCGTTGCCAAGCGGATCAAGAACTATGAATACCAGGCTCGCGTCAAGGTGAAGAAGCAGGACGAGATCGGCGAGCTGGGCGTCGCCATCAATGCGATGGCCGACAGCCTTCAGGAACAGATGAAGCGCATCCGGCAGAAGGAAGGCCAGCTCGAAAGCGTGCTTGACAATATGATCAACGGAATCGTCATGATTGATCGCAAGGGACGCATTCTGCTGCTGAATCGGATGGCGGAAGAGGTGCTGGGCTTCTCGGCTAGAGAATTGGTCGGCCGTCACTATGCGGAAGCGAAGCAGCAGTACGAGCTGTCGCAGATCATCGACGAGGGGCTTGCCCGCCGTCAGCATCTGCATGACGAGATCACGTTTTATTTTCCGGAGGAGCGGCTTGTCGAGATCAATCTCGTGCCGGTATTCCTCTCGGCCGATGAGTTCGCGGGCGTGCTGATCGTGCTGCAGGACGTATCCGCGATCCGCCGCCTTGAGCGGATGCGCAGCGAATTCGTCGCTAACGTATCGCATGAGCTGAAGACTCCGATCGCTGCGGTCAAGGGCTTCGCCGAGACGCTGCTGGGCGGCGCGGTTGATGACCCGGAGACGGCCAGATCGTTCCTGCAGATTATCTATGACGAGAGCGAACGGCTCAATCGGCTCATCGGCGACATCCTGGAATTGTCGAAGGTCGAGTCGCGCAGAGTGCCGCTGCAGTTCTCGCCTGTCGAGCTGGGCTCGTTCATGGAGAAGACGGTCGAGCTGCTGGCATCGGAGGCCGCGCGCAAAAGCATTCGTCTGGAATGCATCGTCGAGAACGGCATCTACGTCGAGGCCGACGAGGACAGGCTGCGGCAGATCGTGATGAATTTGTTGTCGAACGGGATCAATTATACGCCGGAAGGCGGGCGCGTGACGCTGAAGGTCGAGCCGGTGCAGAGCGGCCGGTCGGCAGCAGGCGCGGACGGCGATTACGACCATGTCCGAATCTGGATTACCGATACGGGCATCGGCATCCCGAAGAAGGATCTCCCGCGCATCTTCGAGCGGTTCTATCGGGTGGACAAAGCGCGTTCCCGCGGCTCGGGCGGCACGGGGCTCGGCTTGTCGATCGTCAAGCATCTGGTCGAGCTTCACAAGGGGACGATCGCGGTAGAGAGTACGGTTGGGGCAGGCTCCACCTTCCTAATCGAACTCCCGGTTCTCCAATAAGTCCGCTTGTGATAACGATGTATCGCTGCCGAGGATTATTCGGCGTCGAATCTTGAACGCTAGCGAAACTTCCGGTGCTCATGTAGCTTTGACTACACTGCGCTCCTCATTTTCTACTATCGTTCAACCTTCTCGGTTCTGACAAGCAGACAATGGATAAGGCCTTCCTTGCGTGGCCTTAAGAGCGAGAGGGCGAAAAATTTACAATCCATTAACACTTCGGATTTCGATGTGTGATAGGATGAAGATAGCTTCATGCCTATTTGCAATTGCTCAACATCCTCAAGTTTCGGGGGTAATCCCATGTCTCAGAAGATATTGGTTATCGAAGACGAGCCTACGCTGGCACGTCTGTTGTCCTATAATTTGACCCAAGAAGGCTATGAAGTGACGGTCGCCGATCATGGCTCGGAAGGGCTGCAGATGGCGCTGCAGCGGCCGTTCGATCTGCTGGTGCTGGACATTATGCTGCCCGGCATGAACGGCTTCGAAATTCTAACCAAAGTGCGCCAGAGCGGCATTCGGACCCCTGTCATCATTCTGACGGCACGCAATGCCGAAGAAGAAGTCGTGCAAGGCTTGAAGCACGGCGCGGACGATTACATTACGAAGCCGTTCGGCGTCGCGGAGCTTCTGGCCCGCGTATCGGCGGTCCTGCGAAGAACGCATCACGACGACGTGCAGGCGAGCGAGCAGACGGAGAAGGTCATTATGGCCGGCGAACTGGCGATCTATCCGGAGAAGTACGAGGTCGTCATCCATGGCGAGACCGTACCGCTCAGACCGAAGGAATTCGAGGTGCTGCTGTACCTCGTCCAACGGCCGGGCATGGTCATTACGCGGGACGATCTCATGAATATCGTATGGGGCTTCGATTATATCGGCGGCCAGCGTACGGTGGACGTGCATGTCAGCTCGCTCCGCAAGAAGCTGGAGCTCGGCCAACAGTCCGTCCAGATCGAATCCATAAGAGGCGTCGGCTATAAGCTGGTCATGCCGAAGAAGCTCGGGACGTCCAAGTGACGTCCGAGCTTCTTTCTTTCGCTAGCGGGCAGACGGATTATTTGCGGTTCCACGCCAGCATGCGCTTCTGGTATTCCTTCGGCGAGCAATCGTTGTACTTCTTGAACATCTTGTAGAAATGCGCCATGTTCGGAATGCCGATCACGTCGCCGATCTCCGATATGCTGCGGTCCTCGGTCAGGAGAATGCGCTCCGCCCATTTGATTTTCCTGTAATTGACGTATTCGGTGAAGGATAATCCGACCGATTTTTTGAAAAACTTGACGAAGTAGTAATAGCTCATATTGGCAAGCTTGCACACATGCTCCACATGGATCCTGCCGGTCAAATTCGCTTCGACGTAGTCGAGGACGGGCTTCAATCGCAGGCGGTCGAAATCCTCCCGTTCCGTCAGCACCATGCGGGTGTCATGGCGCAACAGCTTGAGCATAATCGTCTTGATGAGGATATTGACGGCCAGCTCGTAGCCGGCGGTCTTCCCTTTGGCCTCCACGAATATCTCCTTGATGATGGCGGCGATCTCTTCCCGGATGTGCGGATGCTCTTCGAAGAGGTAATTCAGCTTGCTGAGCGGCTGCTGCGTCTCATGGAAGAATCGTATGTAGGGCATCGTGCTCTGGTCGAAAAATTTATCGATGTCGAATTGCAGCACGTAATAGTTGAGCGGCTGCGAGGTGACGCGGTCCCGGTGGAGCTGCGAGGATCCGATCAATACGATGTCTCCGGGCATCATGTGATGGCATTCATCCTCGATATAGACGTCCAATTCGCCCTGGTCGACGTAGAGAAGTTCGAGCTCCCGATGGTAGTGCCAGCTGATGAACACATCGTCGTAACGGGTGTGTTGGAATATTTTCAGTGACAAGAGAGGGTTTTCATAATCGACTTTCTCGTTATAAGCTTCCATGCTGCACCTCACTCGATGACAAAATGGCATATAGATTGCACTATTGCATGCAATTGCCGTCCGACTCATTATACTTCATTCTAGACGTAGTGAGGGACAAGAATCAAGAAGAGCGTAAACGCTCCAATTCATGGAAAAGGGAGAGTGTCATGATGGCGCAAGCAAGGGTAGGAATTATCGGCTGCGGAGGCATTGCGACAGGGAAGCATATGCCGAGCCTCGCGAAGGTGAAGGAAGCTGAGATGGTCGCGTTCTGCGATATCGTTCGAGAGCGTGCCGAGGATGCCAAGGGCAAGTATGGGGCGTCGGATGCTGCCGTATACGAGGATTACCGCGAGCTGCTGGCCGATCCGTCGATCGATGTGGTCCATGTGTGCACGCCGAACGATTCCCACGCAGAGATCGCGATCACCGCGCTCGAGGCCGGCAAGCATGTTATGTGCGAGAAGCCGATGGCGAAGACGGCGGAAGGCGCGCGCCGGATGCTGGAGGCTGCCGAGCGTACGGGCAAGAAGCTGTCGATCGGCTACCAGAACCGTTACCGTCCGGATACGCGTTACTTGAAGGACGCCTGCGAGAAAGGCGAGCTCGGCGAGGTCTACTTCGCCAAGGCGCATGCGATCCGCCGCCGGGCGGTGCCGACATGGGGCGTGTTCCTCGACGAGGAGAAGCAAGGCGGCGGCCCGCTCATCGACATCGGCACGCACGCGCTCGATCTGGCGCTATGGCTGATGGACAACTACAAGCCGAAGGTCGTGCTGGGACGCGCCTATCATAAGCTGTCGCAGACCGAGAACGCAGCAAACGCCTGGGGACCGTGGGACCCTGCCAAGTTCACGGTCGAGGATTCGGCCTTCGCCATGATTACGATGGAGAACGGCGCATCGATCGTGCTGGAATCGAGTTGGGCGCTGAACTCGCTCGAGGTCGATGAAGCGAAGGTGACGCTGTGCGGCACGCAGGCCGGAGCCGACATGAAGGACGGGCTGCGCTTCAACGGCGAGGACAACAGCCGGCTTTATACGAAGAACGTCGAGCTGACGGGCGGCGGCGTCGCGTTCTACGAAGGGAACAGCGAAGATCCGGCGGAGCTGGAAGCGCGCATGTGGATCGATGCGGTCCTGAACGATAAGGATCTCGTCGTCAAGCCGGAGCAGGCGCTCGTCGTATCGGAAATTCTGGAAGCGATCTACGAATCGTCGCGGACGGGTAAGGCTGTCTATTTCGGCGAGTAGCATAGCATAACGTACGCGTTCAACCGAAAGTCCGGTCTGTAACATCAGTTGAGGATGTTACTTTGACCGGATTTTCCTATATTATCGAAACTTGTTCACAAAATAGACGTATTACATACAGGATTTGGAATATAGAAAGGAGGGGGACCGATGGAGGCACTCTTCTGGGCATGTTTGGCAGGAGGCGCGCTGTATGCCGTTGTCGCCATCATCTTCGGGGACGTCATTAGCAATGCGATGGACGGGGCGCTCGATTGGCTGTCGCTAGACGGATGGGCTTGGCTGCAGCCGATGACGCTCGTGGGAGGGATCACGGTATTCGGCGGCGCAGGCTTGCTGTTGGACAGCTATACCGGTCTTGGTACGGGTGCCGTGCTGCTCTTGGCTGTGCTGATTGCGGTGGTGGTCGGGGCAGGCGTATATTTTTTCTACGTGAAACCGATGCAGAACTCGGAGAATTCCGTCGGCTACTCGGTGCATGACATGTCAGGCAAGCTCGCCGAAGTGCTGGTCCCCATTCCTGCATCCGGCTATGGCGAGATCGTCATCCGGATGGGACCCGCCGGCGTGACGAACCAGATGGCCCAGAGCTTCGACGGACTGCCGATCGAGTCAGGCGCACAGGTCGTGATCGTTGAGGTTGTCGGCGGGGATCTGTACGTATCGAAGGTGGATTTGGATTACATTACAAGATAGGGAGGCGTTCGATTCATGCCAGAGCCATTAATGATTCCTGCAATTGTTGTCGGTGTACTAGTCGTACTAGGTTTAGCGTTCTGGGCAAGGTATAAGACGGTCAGCCCGGATGAGGCGATGATCATCACCGGTTCCTTCCTCGGAACCAAGAATGCGATGATCGACGAAAGCGGTCGTAAAATTAAGATCGTTCGCGGAGGCGGCGCATTCATTCTGCCGATCTTCCAACAGGCCGAGTTCTTGTCCTTGCTATCGCATAAGCTGGATGTGTCGACGCCCGAGGTGTACACGGAGCAGGGCGTTCCCGTACTGGCGGACGGCGTAGCGATTATCAAGATCGGCGGCACGGTCGAAGACGTCGCAACGGCTGCGGAGCAGTTCATGGGCAAGCCGATCGATGCGCTCAAGGGAGAGGCGCAGGAAGTGCTCGAAGGTCACCTGCGCGCAATCCTCGGTTCGATGACGGTGGAAGAGGTCTACCGGAATCGGGATAAGTTCGCGCAAGAGGTTCAGAGCGTTGCCGCTCGCGACCTGAAGAAGATGGGCCTTCAGATCGTCTCCTTCACGATCAAGGACGTGCGCGACAAGCATGGCTACCTCGAGGCGCTCGGTAAGCCGCGTATTGCCGTCGTGAAGCGGGATGCGGATATTGCCGAGGCAGAGGCAGTCCGGGATGCACGGATCAAGAAGGCGCAAGCCGACGAGGAAGGCCAGAAGGCCGAGCTGCTTCGCGACACGAACATCGCGGAGGCCGAGAAGGATAAGGAAATGAAGGTCGCATCCTTCAAGAAGGACCAAGATATGGCGAAGGCCGAAGCCGACCAAGCGTATTCGATCCAGGAAGCGCGCGCGAAGCAGATCGTGGTCGAGGAGGAAATGAAGGTCGAGCTCGTGCGTAAGGAACGCGAGATCGATCTCGAAGCGAAAGAAATTTTGCGCCGCGAGAAGCAATATGACGCAGAAGTCAAGAAGAAGGCGGATGCGGATCGTTATGCTGTCGTGCAAGCGGCCGAAGCCGACAAGGAGAAGCAGATGCGCGAGGCGGAAGCGATGCAATTCCGCATCGAGGCCGAAGCGAAGGCAATGGCCGAGCAGAAGCGGCTTGACGGTCAAGCGCAAGCGGATGCGGAGCGGGCGAAGGGTACGGCCGAGGCCGAGGTCATTCGGCTGCGCGGCTTGGCCGAAGCCGAAGCGAAGGAGAAGCTGGCCGAGGCGTTCGAGAAGTTCGGCGAAGCGGCCGTGCTCGATATTATCGTGAAGATGCTGCCGGAGCTGGCGGGCAAGATCGCCGATCCGATCGGCAGCATCGACAAGCTGACGGTCGTCGATACCGGCCATGGCGAGGGCGCTGCCCGCGTCAGCAACTACGTGACGTCGCTGATGGCGACGGCGCCGGAGATGCTCAAGAGCGTGTCGGGCATCGACGTGGAAGGCCTGATTAAAGGGCTGACGAGCGGGAAGCTTGGCACAGGAGGAGCATCGCGAACGAGCGTCGTGGACGCGCCTGCAGGGGCGGTCGATGCGTCGAACGCAGCGCTGCCGCCTGCACCAGGCGGCGGGGGAACGACACCTTCGGCGTAAGGCGTCAGGCAAATGGTTAACGGTAAGCCGTTAGAATGAGGAAAAGCTGTCCTTCGGTCACCGAGTGGTGGTCGGGCGGGCAGCTTTTTCGGCGTGAGCCGGGAAGATCAAATGAAGCCATGGCAGGCGGCTGCGGGTTGCTATATAATCATGGCATAGGAAGGCGCGTAAGCGCTTCAAATCATACGAACCAATCGCCAAGGGGGAACTTGACATGTCCGACGCTTATCCGCAGCTAGACGATCGCTTCCGCTTAGAACGGCTGCAGCTTCCGCAAGGGACGATCCGCATGGTTCTGGATACCGATACGTATAACGAGATCGACGATCAGTTCGCGGTCGTCTATGCGCTTAGCGCTCCCGAACGATTGCGGGTGGAGGCGCTGTGCGCGGCTCCCTTCTTCAACGAATTGTCCGACGGTCCGGAGGACGGGATGGTGAAGAGCTATGCGGAGCTGCAGCGCATCGTCGGCGTCATGGGCAAGACAGGCCGAGTGCCGATCTACGAGGGCTCGCGCTGCTATATGCAGGCAGCGAAGGAGCCTGTAGAGAGCGAAGCGGCGCGCCGGATCGTCGAGCTCGCGCTCGCGTCGCCGATGGACGATCCGCTCTATGTCGTCGGGATCGGCGCCATCACGAACGTGGCTTCCGCGATCTTGATGGATCCTTCCATCATCGAGCGTATCGTGGTCGTATGGCTCGGCGGCAATGCTCCGTGGTGGAAGGATACGCGGGAATTCAACCTGATTCAGGACGTGCATGCAGCCCGAGTGCTGTTCGACAGCGGCGTGCCGCTCGTCACGATGCCTTGCATGGGCGTCGTGTCGCATCTCTCGACGACCAAGGCAGAGATTGACGCGCATCTGCGAGGACAGGGACCGATCGGAGATTACTTGGCCGATACTTACGAGACATGCAGCAAGGATCATTACGCGTATTCGCGCGTCATCTGGGATATCTCGACGATCGCATACCTGCTGGACGAGCGATTGGTGCCGGTGAACGTTGTGCACAGCCCGGTGCTGAACGACGGCGGCACATGGAGCGTCGACGCGCGCAGGCACCTGATCAAGACGGCGTATTACGTGAATCGGGACGGGATATTCCGCGATCTGTTCACGCGCGTGCGCGGGCTGGATGGGACTACGACGAGTTCGTAACGAAAGTCCAGGCAAGACCGGGGCAAGGTGTGGGCGAGAGCAGGCCAAGCACAGGCCGATTGATGCGTAACAGGATCCGTGCATGGCCAACCTTATCAACGACTAACTATACATGTGAAGGGGCAAGAGACGCATGCAAGCAATTGAACTCGGACACGAATCGAGCTATGAGCGATTCCCCGCAGAGGTGAAGCTGGGAAGGGATTCGTATTACTTGACCCGCTGCGGCGACGGCTATCGTCTGCTCTCGCGCGTCTGTCCGCACGCCGGTTACTTGGTCGAGGAAGAGAACGATGAGCTGTACTGCTTCATGCATGGCTGGTCGTTCGATAAGTCGACGGGCAGATGCTTCAACGTTCCGTCAGCGGAGTTGATGTCGTATGACGTCGAGGTCAGGGACGGAGTGCTGGTGGCCGTGCTGCCAGGCGAATGAATCGCCTGGCGGCATGTATCTTGAAAATTCCTATTTCCAATTTATCTCACATTCAGTATAATGAGTGGTATTAATGTTACGGGTTTCCAATTTCGGGCTCGTACGAGGAGGCGTGGTAAGCGATCAAGAAGAGTTGCAGAAGTCCATTCTAATTTTGGAAGAAGGTGAATCATAATTTGTGTCAGTAGCGTGCATGCAGTCACGTTATACGCCCTGCCTTATGCAGGCGGCTCATCAACCGCGATTTACAACAGATGGAGGCCCTATCTGCACGCGGCAATCGAGCTTGCTCCAATCGAACTGGCGGGCCGAGGCGCGAGATTGGGCGAGCCCTTCTACGCCGATATGGACGAAGCGGCAGAGGATGCAGCCGCGCAGATCATCGCGCATTGCGAGTCTCGGTCATCGGATCGGATGATCGCGATCTTCGGGCACAGCATGGGCAGTACGCTGGCCTTCGAAGTCTGCCGTCGATTATCCGCAATCGGCAGCAGGGCCGCACCTTCTCATCTATTCTGCTCGGGTCGAGCAGCTCCTCAAGCCCCGAACAAAAGAAAGCGCATACATAACTTGTCCGATGAACAATTCCAGGAAGAGATCCTGCGGCTAGGGGCCACGCCTGCCGCGGTATTCCAAGAGAAGGCGCTTCTTGAGATTTACTTGCCGATCCTGCGAGCCGACTATACCCTGATTGAGCAATACCGCTATCGAGAGGGCGGTGCGCGATTGTCCTGCGATCTGACCGTGCTTCACGGTACGGAAGAGGACTTGACGCCTGAGTACCTTGAAGGTTGGAGATTGCATACGAGCGGGAATTATCGGCGCATGAGCTTTCCGGGCGGGCATTTTTATATGAACGAACAGACGCGTCAGGTTGCGGAATGGCTGAATCGGACGCTTCTTCGCGAGGTTCAGCTGTATGACCGCATCTATGCCGGCGTACAATCGATAGAAAGCAGCGTGAAGGATGATTATCGCAAATGAATCGTCAGACCGCAAAGCGGCGTCCCGAAGACGGGTTGCTTCTGCCGCGCTTAGCGGTCTCGTCCTCCTGTGGCTTGCCTACTGCATCTACGAGATGCCCCGCGTCCTGTTCGGAAGAAGTTCCGGCGATTGGTCCGGACTACTAGCATGGTTAGGCGGGTACCGGGGGATCGCAATGCTCGGCGCAGCCGTCGTCGCCTCGTTCTTGTATATGTGGCTTCGCAAGAAGCATGGCAAGCCGGTTCGCACTTACGCGCTCCTTACCGGACTCAGCATGGTCAGCGGTTTGGGCCACGCGCTCGTCATCTTCATCATTAACGAGGCGCTGGCCGGAGGCGTGTCCAATCGATACCTGTCTATTTATTTTATTCTCGGCATTTCGCTCTTCGCATTCTGCCAGATCGTGATCCGAAGCTGGCTGGTTCGCCTATCCAACGAGATCGTGTACGAGAAACGGATGGCGCTGGCGGGGGCTATCTTGAATACGACGTATAAACAGCTGGAAGGCGTCGAGGCGGGCAAAATAAAGGCTAGCCTGAGCCATGATGCCAACGTTGTCAGCAGATTGGCCAACCTGCTGGTCAGCGTCGCTTCATGGTCTTGCACGATCGTGTTCGGCTTCATCTACCTCGGACTCATTCATCTATACGGCATGCTGTTCACATTGGCCGTTGTCGGCGTAACTGCTATCTTGTTCGTCCTTATGGGGAAGTCGGCCAATCGGCTCTGGGAGCAGAATCGGGACATTCAGAATCGTTTTTTTTCGCTTGTCGACGATATGCTGGGCGGATTCCGCGAGCTCTATCTTCACCGGGAGAAAAGAGACGACTTCCAACGTACATTGGAGGACAGCTGCAGCGTAACCTGCGACAAGCAGGTTCGAGCGGATACGCGAATGGCTTACGTCATCATCGCCGGCGAGGTGATGTTCGCGCTGGTGCTGTGTCTCGTCGTGTTTGTCTTTCCTTATATTTCGAAGGACTTCAGTGCCGATATGGTTAGCCGCTATATCATCGTCTTCCTCTATCTGACCGGGCCGCTGACCGCGATCCTGAATGCGATTCCGCAGCTGCTCCAGATTCGGTTAAGCTGGGCGCGCATGAATCAGATATTCGGGGAGTTGTCTTCGATGACGGAATCTTCGCCCCTCGAAGCGGCTGCAGTCCGGACGACCGGCGGCGTGTCACTGACATTGGCCGGCGTTGCCTACACCTATAGACAGACTAACGGCGAGGCGTTTACCGTCGGACCGATCGACTATGAATTTCGGAGCGGCGAGACCGTATTCATTACAGGAGGCAACGGCAGCGGGAAGTCGACGCTCGCGAAATTGATGACCGGGCTATATCCGGCTGACCAAGGTGCCGTCCTGCTGAACGGCAAGGCGATGAAGCCCGAGGATTTGGGCTGTTATTACTCGGCCATCTTCAGTGATATCTACCTGTTCGACAGGCTGTACGGCATCGATCTGACAGAGAAGATGGAGGAGGCAGCGCGCTACCTGGAACTGCTGCGGCTGCAAGACAAAATCTCGCTTACGCCCGACGGCTTCAGCACGACGAAGCTGTCGACCGGCCAGCGCAAACGGCTTGCGCTGTTGATCAGCTATCTCGAGGATCGGCCGATCTGCCTGTTCGATGAATGGGCAGCCGATCAGGATCCGGAGTTCCGGCAGCATTTTTACGAGGCGGTGCTGCCTGAATTGAAGGCGAAGGGGAAGTGCGTCATTGCCATCACGCATGACGACCGTTACTTCGATCGGGCGGATCGCTTGCTGAATATGGAGCTAGGACAGATCACGCGAACGGAAAGCTATGCCATGAATTGACGAGGAGGATGCCAATGGCGCAACTGGCTGGTCTAGGCGAGGTGCTGCTGGCTGCACGAAGCCGGCACGCGGGTATAACGGTGATCGGCAAGAAGCACGACGAATATATCTCCTATGAGCAGCTCTATCAAGATGCTGTTTCCGTATTAGCCGTTCTTCAGGAGAGAGGAATGAAGCCAGGTGACGAGCTGCTGCTTCAGATCGAGGATGAACGAAAGTTCATGACGGTCTTCTGGGCAGCCGTACTCGGCGGTTTCATCGCGGTGCCGGTAACGGCCGGGAGAAGCGTCGAACTGCTCAGCAAGCTCAAGTCAATCAGCGGGCGAATGCGCAACCCCTATTGGGTTGCATCGGCAGCCATGGCTGACGGTATCGTGTCCTCAGGTGACCCGGATGATGCCGATCGGGGACTTCCAGCGCTGCGGGAGCGGCTGCTGTACGCCGAACAACTGCTGTCTGGCGAGGCCAAGGGGATCATTCATCAGTCGAATAGGAGCGATCTGGCGTTTATCCAATACTCGTCAGGCTCAACGGGCGATCCGAAGGGCGTGATGCTGACGCATGAGAATCTGCTGACGAATATGGAGGCGATTCTACTCGCTTCCGGTGCCACGGAAGCGGATCGTTCCTTAAGCTGGATGCCGCTTACGCATGACATGGGCTTGATCGGGTTTCACCTCAGCCCGATGCTGGGCGGGATGCAGCAGTATATCATGCCGACCGCGGCGTTCGTTCAGAAACCGATGCTGTGGCTGAGGAAAGCGAATGAATATCGCGCGACTTGTCTGGCATCTCCGAATTTCGGCTATAAGCATCTGCTAACTTACTTCGATCCGGATGGCGCGACTGATTGGGATTTGTCCTGCGTGCGCACGATCTTCAACGGCGCGGAGCCGATCTCGGTTCCCTTATGCCGGCAATTCTTAGACGCGCTTGCGCCCTGCGGCTTGCGCGATACGGCAATGTTCCCGGTATACGGAATGGCGGAAGCCGGTCTTGCCGTGACGTTCCCGCCTCCCGAGGAGCGGATGCGAGCGGTCGAGCTGACGCGCGAATCGGCCGTTATCGGCCAGAACGCACAGCAGTACGAGACGGAACAGCGAAGAAGCGGCGATGAAAGCGATGGGAGCGGCATCACGTTCGTGGACGTCGGGTACCCGGTCAAGGATTGCGAAGTTCGTATCGCGAGCGAGTTGGACCGGCCCGTGAACGAGGGCGTTATCGGACAAATTCAGATCCGAGGGGCGAACGTGACGAGCGGCTATTATCGCGACGACGCCGCAACTAGAGAGGCATATACGGCCGACGGATGGCTGCGTACGGGCGACATCGGCTTCATGCAGGAAGGCAGGCTTGTCGTCACGGGCCGAATGAAGGACATCCTGTTCATGAACGGCCAGAACGTGTACCCGCACGATATCGAGCAGATCGCGGCAACGGTGCCGGGTTTGGAGCTAGGCAAGGTGGCCGCATGCGGCGTACATGACCATGCGACCGGCACGGAGCAACTGCTGCTCTTCCTGCTGCATCGAGGCAGGCTGGACCCGTTCCTGCCGCTGGCCGAACAGGTGGGTCAGACGATTAACCGAATGACCGGTTACGCTGCGCTGCATGTGCTTCCGGTGAAGCATATCCCGAAGACGACCAGCGGTAAAATTCAACGTTACAAGCTTACAGCCCAATACGAGAGGGGGGAATTCATAAGCACGATCGCTGAGTTGGAGGCGATCCGTTCGGCGAGCAGACTGACATCAGCGGAAGATGAAGACGGATCGGAAGTCGAAGCAGATCCTGTCGTGCTTGCCATGCTGCAGCTGTGGGCCGAGGCATTCAAGCGCCCTATCGACAAGATGCGGAGTGACGATCATTTCTTCGAGATCGGCGGGAATTCGCTCCAGGCGATGATGATGCTCGCGCAGGCAAACCGAAGGTTCGGCGTCGAAGCAACGCTGCAGGATCTCTTCGCCCACCCGACGCCTGCGGCTTTCGCAGCCTGCATCGCAAGCAAAGAGGAAGTGCTCCGCTTCGGGTTGCTGCGACGGCATGAGGAGGCACGGGCGCAGGAGATCTGCCCGACCACGTCGGCTCAGCGCCGAATATTCGTCCAACAGCAAGCGCGCGGGATCGGAACGGCATATAACGTGCCGAACGCGCTTCGCATAGATGGCGAATTCGATGTTGAACGGGCAGCGGCAGCCTTAAGTCGGTTAGTCGAGAGGCATGAGCCGCTTCGCACCTGTTATGAATGGCATGAAGGCGAGTTGATGCAGCGCATCAGCAAGGATGCCGTGCTTCACGTGGATTATGACGAGGTTCCGGAATCGGAGATCGAGCTGCTGCATCGACGCTTCGTCCGCCCATTCGAGCTGGCAGCGGCACCCTTGTTCCGGTCAGCCATTGTGAAGTGCGGGCCTAAGCTCCATTATCTGTTCACGGATACCCATCATATCGCGTGCGACGGCCTGTCGCTGCTCATGCTTCTGAGCGAATGGGCGCAACTATACCGCGGAGAGACGCTTCAACCGCTAACGCTGCAGTATAGAGACTATGCCTGGCATGAGCGGAGCCTGGTTCAATCGGAACGGGTCGCGGCACAGGAAGCCTATTGGAAGGAGAAGCTGCGAGGCGATCTGCCGCTTCTGCAGCTGCCAGCAGCGAGGGTTCGCGGAACCGAGCGGTCCTTCGAGGGCAGTCAAGTGAGCATCACATTGCCGCATGAGACGGTCGTGATGCTCGAGCAGCTTGCCAAGCGGCAGTCCTCGACGCTCTATGCCGCGTTGTTCACCCTGTATGCGCTGATGATCGCCCGCTATGCGAATCAAGACGAGGTAATCATCGGTGCGCTTGTCGCAGGCCGCACGCACCCCGATACGGCAGCCATGCTGGGCATGTTCAACAACTATCTGCCCGTTCGGTTCAGCATGAATAGCGGCGGCACATTCCTCGCATGCTTAGCCGCCATGAACGGCACATTGCTGGAAGCATTCGCGCATCAGGAAGTCCCCTATGAGCGTATCGTGGAGCTGTCCGAAACCCGCATCGACCACGCGCGCAATCCGCTGTTCGATACGATGGTCATCCTGCATAATCAGCTGGATGCGACGGCCGCGATATCGATTGACGGAGCGGAGCTGAGACGGCTGACGTTCGATACGGGCACCGCGAAGCTCGACCTCAAGCTCGATCTGTTCCCGGAACCGAACGGCGGCATCGCATGCATCTTCGAATACGATCGTTCGCAGTTCGATCGGACCATGATCGAGATGATGGCATCGCACTACATGACCTTAGCTAACGCTGCGCTGGCTGAGCCTGATACGGACACCGGACGCCTGATCATGCTCACGGAACGGGAACAGCGCATGCTCGAGGCATTCAACAAGACGGCGGCACCTTATCCGGACCGCAAGTTGATCCATACTTATGTTGCAGAGCATGCCCGCAATGGCGGCCTCGCGCCGGCAATCCGCTTCGGCGAACAGAGCTTATCCTACGGCGATCTGAATGCGCGGGCCGATCGCCTGGCCCGCGTCCTGCGCAGCTTAGGCGTCGGCCGCGATATGGTCGTCGGACTGCTGTCGGAACGCAGCTTGGACATGATGGTCGGATTGTTCGCGATCCTAAAAGCAGGCGGTGCCTATCTGCCTCTCTCGCCGCAGCTGCCCGAGGAGCGGATTGCCTACATGCTGACCGACAGCAATGCGGCACTTCTGTTGGCCGACGAGCCGTCGAGCCTGCGAAGCCTGCCGTTCGAAGGCGACGTGATCTGTCTTCGCGATGCCCACGACTTGGGGGTCGAGGAAGGCTTGTTCGGGGGCGATCTTCACGAAGCCGCGGACCCGGACTCGCTGGCCTATGTCATCTACACGTCCGGATCCACCGGCAGACCGAAGGGCGTCATGGTCGAGCATCGCGCACTCATGAATCGACTGCACTGGATGCAGAAGCAATACCCGCTCGGACCGCAGGATGTCATCCTGCAGAAGACATCCATCCTGTTCGACGTCTCTGTCTGGGAACTGCTGTGGTGGTCGATGTCAGGGGCATCGGTCGTGCTGCTGGAGCCGGGAGCGGAGAAGGATCCGATAGCCGTCGCGCAGGCGATCGATGCGGGGAAGGTAACGACGATCCATTATGTTCCCTCGATGCTGAGCGTCTTCCTACAGCATGCCGAGAAGCGAACGTTCGATGTTCGGCTTCTGGACAGCCTGAAGCTCGTGTTCGCGAGCGGCGAAGCGCTGCAGGTGCAGCATGTCGAACAATTCCGAGCGTGCATGCCGCAGCATTGCCGGCTGATCAATCTGTACGGCCCGACGGAGGCGGCTATCGATGTCTCCTATTACGAATGCCATTCGGCGGATGGCGACAAGACCGTCCCGATCGGGAAGCCGATCGCGAATATTCAGCTCCACGTGTTGAGCCGCGACCTGCAGCCGCAGCCGATCGGCGTCCCGGGGGAATTGTATATCGGCGGGGCAGGCTTGGCGCGCGGTTACGCGAACAAGCCGGAGATGACGAACGAGCGATTCGTGCCGAATCCCTTCATGCCTGGAGAGAGGTTGTACCGTACCGGCGATCTGGCGTGCTGGATGGCCGCCGGCGATCTCGATTATAGGGGCCGTGTCGACCATCAAGTCAAAATACGCGGTTACCGGATCGAGCTGGGCGAGATCGAACGGACGCTGCTGCGGCATGAGGCGGTTGCCGAGGCTGTGGTGACGTTGCAACGGGATGATGCCGGCGATCCCTATCTAGCTGCATATCTCGTCTCGAATCCTGCAGTAGACGATACGAATTGGAGTGCTTATCTCGGGAATGAGCTGCCTTCGTATATGATTCCGCAACACTTTGTATCGATGTCTGCCATGCCCCTGACGAGCAGCGGAAAGGTTGACCGTCATGCGCTGCCGGCGCCGATTCGACATGCTTCTGCTTCCGCGGAGGAGTGTGTTGAGCCGATGACAGCGCTGGAGCGCAGGTTAGCAGAAATCTGGAAGACATTGCTGGGCGTCGGCCAAGTCGGAGCGAACAGTCATTTTTACGCGCTGGGAGGTCACTCCCTGAAGGCGGCGGCACTCATCGCGCTGATTCACAAGGAATTCGGCATCGTCGTCCCGCTTGGCGAATGGATGAAGCTGCCGACCGTGAAGCGGCTTGCCGAGCTGCTGGCGAGCGGCGAAGCGGAAGCCGCGGCGCCGATCGAGATTGTCTCTGCCCGGCCGCACTACCCGGTATCGCCGGCGCAGCGAAGGTTGTTCATCCTGCAACAGCTCGATCCGCAGGATACGAGCTACCAGCTCCCTGTCGCCTTCAAGCTGGCTGGAAGACTGGATTGCGGCCGGCTGGAAGGCGCTTATCGGGAGCTGATCCGTCGCCACGAAGCACTGCGCACGTCATTCAAGCTCGTGGACGGACATCCCGTTCAAGTCGTGCATGAGGAAGTGCCGTTCTGCCTGGAAGAGCTTCAATCTCCGGAGGACGTGCAGCCGAATGCGATTCTGGCGGAATACGTCAGACCGTTCGCGCTCGCCGAAGCGCCTCTGATGCGCGGAGCCGTCATGCGGATGTCCAAGGATGAGCATCTGCTGTTGTTCGACATGCATCACCTCATCGCCGACGGGCTGTCAGCCGGCATCATGGCGGAAGAGCTGATGCGGCTCTACGGCGGGGAACAGCTTGTACCGCTTGCCGTGCAATATAAGGACTACGCAGCTTGGCAGTTGAAGCGGAGCGCTTCCGATACGCTGCTTCGCCAAGAGCGCTATTGGTTGACGGAATTGGAAGGCGAGCTTCCCGTGCTGCAGCTGCCGACCGACTATGCGCGTCCGCAGGTACGAAGCACGCGCGGCGACGAGGTCAGCCTGCAGTTGGATGCGGTTCTTCTGGCAAGTCTCCGCAGTCTGGCATCTGCCGAGGAGACGACGCTGTACTGCGTGCTGCTGAGCGCTTATGCCGCCATGCTGTCACAGTACGCAAACCAAGACGAACTGATCGTCGGCACGCCGGCGGCTGGCCGGATGCATCCCGATCTAGAGCCTCTAATCGGCATGTTCGTAGGAACGTTAGCGATTCGGGTTGCCGTGCCGGGGGCCGAGTCTTACCAAGCGCTGCTCCGGCAAGTGTCCGCTGCCGTAACGGCTGCGCTGGATCATCAGGAATACCCGTTCGAACAGCTTGTCGAGAAGCTTGCGAGCCGAAGAGACACGAGCCGGCATCCGATCTTCGATGTCATGTTCGTCCTTCAGCAGCCCGCAAGCCGGGAAGGTATCGCGGACGGATTGCATTACGAGCAGCTTCGCTTGCCGACGATGGGTTCCAAGTTCGATCTGACGCTGGAGGCGATCGACAACGGGGACGAACTCCGGCTACGCCTGGAATACAGCACGGCTCTGTTCAAGAAGGATACGATCTCCCGGCTGTTGGCGCAGCTTGTCTCGATGCTTGAAGCTGTCGTCGTGCAGCCTGAGGCAGCGATTGCCGAGATCGGAACGGCCATGCCCGCCGATAGAAGGCTGCTGGCGCAATTCAACGATACGGAGACCGGGTACCCGACCGGCGTGACGCTGCATGGCTGGTTCGAGCGGCAGGCCGAACGAGAGCCGGAACGGATCGCGATCCGTTACGCTGACGCGTTAATGACATACCGCGAATTGAACGAGAGGGCGAATCGGCTTGCCCGCACCTTAATCGCGAAGGGTGTCGGGCCTGATCGCCGCGCAGCGGTCATGCTGCGGCGCTCGCCGCGCATGATGGTCGCGATATTGGCCGTGCTCAAGGCAGGCGGCGCCTATGTGCCGATCGCGCCGGAACTTCCGGCAGCTCGGATCGGCTACATGCTGGCGGACAGCGGGGCCGAGTGGCTGTTGACCGACAACGAAGCGGGGAAGGCCGTTCCGGGCAGTTTCCGGGGCGAGCGAATCGACGTTGACGATCCTGCAGTCTACCACGCGGACGGATCCGACGCGGTCGGCAATGCCGGAGAGGAGCATCTGGCCTACGTGATCTACACCTCCGGCTCCACCGGGCAGCCCAAGGGCGTCATGATCGAGCACCGCGCCATCATGAACCGCTTGTTTTGGATGCAGAGCGCCTATCCGCTGCAAGCGGATGACGTCATTTTGCAGAAGACGCCTTTCACGTTCGACGTATCGGTCTGGGAACTGTTCTGGTGGTTCTTCGCAGGGGCTTCGGCAGCCTTCTTGGCGCCGGACGGCGAGAAGGATCCGGCGGCAATCGTGAACGCGGTAAGTCAGAACGGCGTAACGGTCCTGCATTTCGTGCCTTCCATGCTGCACGCGTTCCTCGAGCATCTGGAGCGCAAGCCGGATCATTTCGAGCGATTGTCCAGCTTGAAGCGCGTGTTCGCGAGCGGAGAAGCGCTGCTGCCGAGTCAGGTCAACCGGTTCTATCGCCTGTTCGGCCGATTATCGGGATCGCCGTCGATCGGCAGGCAGCTCGTCAATCTCTACGGTCCGACGGAAGCGGCAGTCGACGTCTCGCATTACGCCTGCCCGCCCGAGCCCGGGAATGCGCCGATACCGATCGGCAGTCCGATCGGCAACATGCGCCTCTATATCGTCAATGCCGCTGACCGAATGCAGCCGATCGGCGCGGCGGGCGAGCTGTGCATATCCGGAATCGGGCTCGCGAGAGGCTACTTGAACCGCGCCGAGCTGACTCGAGAGAAGTTCGTGCCAGATCCCTTCCGGAGCGGCGCAACGATATATCGGACAGGAGATTTGGCCAGGTGGCGCTCGGACGGAACGATCGAGTACTTAGGCAGGATGGATCACCAGGTCAAAATACGCGGGTACCGCATCGAATGCGGCGAGATCGAGACATGCCTGCTGGCGCATCCGCAAGTGAAGGAAGCGGTCGTGACCGCCAGGCCGTCGGCAGACGGCAGCCTGGCCCTGTGCGCGTACCTGACGGCGGAAGGCGATCTCTCCCTGCAGGCGCTTCGCATGCATGCGACCGAGAAGCTGCCGGCATACATGCTTCCTGCCCATTGGGTGCGGATGGACGTCATGCCGCTTACGACAAGCGGCAAGCTGGACCGCGGCGCGCTGCCTGCGCCGGACGAGGCCCCGGCTGCTCGAGAGCTTGCCGGCTTCGAGCCTCCGGCGAATGAGACGGAGCGGCAGCTGGCAGAGCTGTGGCGGGAGCTGCTCGGCACGGATCGCTTCGGCATGCATGATCCGTTCTTCGAGATCGGCGGTCACTCGCTGCTCGTCATTCGCATGCATGCCGCGATCGATAGCTGGTATCCCGGAGTCGTGGGGATGACGGATCTGTTCGTCCATACGACGATCGCGAAGCTGGCCCGATTCATCGACGAAGCGCGCTCCGGCGGTACGTTCGGAATGGAGAGACTGCCGTTGCCGCAAGCGTTCTTCAATGCGGCGCGCGAGATGCAGCCGCACAGCGCCTTCGGCGGACAGATGGAAGAAGGCGTAACGGAGCGGCTGCGGGCATTCGGTTCCGACAACGCGCTTCGGCAGGATGCGTGCCTCTTAGCCTTGTATGTCTATCTGCTGGCACAAGTGTCGAAGCAGCTGCGCATCCCGGTTCATGTCTTGCATGGAGAAGCGAGCGTGCAGGGCGTGATTGCCGAACTCGACGGCATGCAGGACTACGCCGATATCGCCCGCTCGATGCATGCGGAGCTGTCGGCGGCAGCCGGCGTACCTTCCGGCAGAAGGAATGGCGGCGCTGCAGGCCATGCTTGGACGCAGTCCGGCGCCGCCGCGATGCATGAAGCGGCGATCTTGTTCCATTATAGGCTGCCGGGGACTGCAGTGCCCGGCGCTGCGCTTAGGGATCGCTACGATATCCGGCTGGAGCTTGAGCCGATGGGGGCTTCGCTTCGTTACACGTTCGAATTCAACGCGCGGACGATCAAGCGGGAAGCGGTCCGGAAGCTCGCGGCAGGATGGGTGAAACTAACGGGCCTCGTCGTGCCGCGTCAGCTGGAGCACGCGGCAGCCGCCGAACAGAGCGGAAGAGAAGGGAGAGGGGAACGGCAATGGCGATGAAGCTGGCATTCTTGTTTCCCGGGCAAGGCTCGCAATACGTCGGGATGGCTCGCGCGCTGTGCGCCGAGCATCCCGCTGCGGAGCGCACCCTTCGGGAAGCGAACGACGTGCTGGACTGGGATCTCCGCAAGCTGATGTTGAAGGGCGACGAGGACGAACTCACCCGTACGGACAATGCGCAACCGGCGCTGCTGGCCGCAAGCGTGGCCTCGTACAGAGTCGTGCGCGAAGAATGGGGACTCGTCCCCTTCATCGGCGCCGGCCATAGCTTAGGCGAGGTGTCCGCGTTATGCTGCTCCGGCATGCTGTCCTTTCCGGACGCGCTAGGGCTCGTCGTGAAGCGAGGCGAGTTGATGCGCGAGGCGTGCAGCCGAGAGCCCGGCACGATGCTGGCCGTGAACGGTCTTGCACCGGAGGTCATTCGGGAGGAGCTCCGCATGTTAGAAGCGCATGATGGGGGCACAGCGGAGTTTGCCTGCCTGAACGCCCCTCGCGAGGTCGTGCTGTCGGGAGAGGCGGAAGCGCTCGAGGCGCTGTCCGTCCGCTTAGCGATGCTGGGAGGCCGCGCGGTGATGCTGCCGGTCAACGGTGCATTCCACAGCCGGCATATGAGGTCGGCCGAAGAAGGCTTCGTCGAAGCGCTGAGGAGAATCGAGGTTCGTCCAGGCGAATGGCCGGTCGTCGCCAATCATACGGCTATGCCGTATAAGGCCGGCGAGCCGGATGCGCTGATCGTGCATCTGAGCCGCCAGTTGACAAGTCCGGTCAGGTGGGCAGAGACGATGGCTTACCTCAGGCAGCAAGGCGCGACAGCCGTCGTCGAGCTCGGTCCGAAGGCCGTGCTGAAGGGGCTCTTGCGGAAGAATGTGCCGGAACTTAAGTCATACGCGATCGATCTGCCGCAGGATTACGAGCATGTGCGCTCCTGGCGCGTTAGTCGCCGTTGCGACAGGCAACGCTTCCTGAATGCCTGCTTGACCGCTGCGGTGAGCACTCGCAACCACAACGTCAACGCCGAACAGTATCGGGCGGGAGTTGTCGAGCCGTACCGATTGCTGGAGCAGATGGAACGGGATTCGGCGCCGAGCAGCCCGGAGGCGGAGGACGAAGAGCTCGATCGCGCACTGGAGCTGATTCGCATGATTTTTGCCGCGAAGGGGGTTCCGCAGGCAGAGCAGTCCGACCGGCTCGGCGAGCTGGAGGCGATCCGGTCCGGAGAATCGTGTCCC
>JAEZCJ010000201.1 GCA_023433615.1 Bacillota bacterium
CCTCTCCACAGCACAACAAAAAACCGAGCTCAAATCGAGCCCGGTTCCCCTTTCCCGTCAGTGCGTTGCCTTCGCGCGGTCTTTGCCCTTGTCCGCCTCGGCCGCATTCTTGTTCGCCGCTTCGCGGTCCTGCTGCATCTCCTCGACCGACTTCACCTTAAGCCGCGCCGCGCCTTCGTAATCGCGCGTCGGGATCAGCGTGCCTGAAGCGCGTCCGGCTTCGAGCCGTTCCTTCGCTGCCTCGATCGCGCTGCCGTACTGCGGCAGCCACTTCTCGCCGGCCACCAGCATTTCGTCGACCATCTGCCAGATCTCCTTCGGGTTGCAGACGGCGCCTACCAGCGGATCCATCATGAACGCTTGGCGCAGCAGCTTATCGTCGCCGTGTACAGCCGCTTCTACAGCCAAGCGCTGCACGCTGATGCTGACATTGCACACCGCGGCTGGTCCCAGCGGCAGATCGCCGACATGCGGCATCGAGATGCCGTTGCCGTCCACGTAACCCGGCGCTTCGATAATCGCGTCGTTCGGCAGGTTCGAGATGACGCCATTGTTAACGACGTTAAAGTGTCCCCGATAGACGCGGCCCGTCTCCAGTCCTTCGATAATGAATGAACCGTGCTCGTAACCGCGGTTATCTGCCTTATAATCCATCGCAGGCTCCTTCATCCAGTTCGGGAAATCGGTCTCGAACCAGTTGCGTCCCTCCGTGCATACGCGCAAGTAACCGCCCGTCTCCCCGTTGATCCAGACGCCGAGGTCGATCCAATCCGTGATCTCCTGAGGGCGCTTGCGGTACCATGGCACGTATTCGCTCAAGTGCCCGTTCGATTCCGTGCTGTAGTAGCCGAACCGGCGCAGCATGTCGATCCTTACCTTCTCGGTCCGGCTGAAATCCGGATGATTCTCGAATGCCTCGAGCAGTTCGCCCGTCAGATCCTTGCCGTTATGGCGAATCTGCACGTACCAGGTCTGATGGTTGATGCCCGCGCAGATGATATCAACTTCATGCTTCTTGAGCCCGAACACTTCCGCAATTTGCTGGTGGCCGTGCTGCACGCCGTGGCAGAGGCCGATCGTGTTCACGCCGCCGTACTTGTTGCAAGCCCAAGTGAGCATGGCCATCGGGTTGGCGTAATTGAGCAGCAACACGTCCCTCGCCGCTACCTCTCGGATGTCCTTGCAGATGTCCAGCATCACCGCGATGCCGCGCTGGCCGTACATTATGCCGCCTGCGCAGAGCGTATCGCCGACGCATTGGTCCACGCCATAGCGCAGCGGAATGTCGACGTCCGTCGCGAATGCTTCCAGTCCGCCCACGCGGATCGTGCACAGCACGTATTTCGCGTCCCGCAATGCCTCGCGCCGATCCGTTGTCGATTGGATCTGAATGTCGAGGCCGTTCTCGCGGATATCCCGTTGGCACAGCTCCGTTACCATCTCCAGATTGTGCGCATTGATGTCCGTAAACGCAACTTGAATATTCTTAAACTCCGGCACTGACAATAAATCGCGCAGCAGGCCACGCGTGAATCCGATGCTGCCGGCACCGATGAAAGCTACTTTGAACGACATGAGAATCAGCCTCCCATAAGATATCTATCGCTTGATTACATGAAGCTATTGTAGCAAGCGCCAGACGGGAAGCGTTATCAAATTCATGACTTGTTCGAGCTCAAACTGTCAAACATCCTCACCTGTCTCCGAGGCGAACCGATGCGTGTCGATCATCCTGCGGTATTCGGCTGGCGTCGCGCCCGTATGTTTCTTGAACAGCATATGGAGATATTGCCGGCTTCCCACGCCGACGTAGTCGGCAATCTCGAGCACGGGAATATCGGTCTGCCGGAGCAGCATCTTCGCCTTCTCCATTCGGAAGTATGTCAAATATTCCATGATCGAGACACCAGCCTTCGCCTTGAAGATCCGCTGCAGATAGCCGGGATGCAGATTGACATGTGCCGCAATCTCCTTGATCTGGAGCAGCCGATCATAATTCTGGTGGAGGAACTCGATCGTACGCCGCACGTAGACCTCCTGGTTCTCTGCGCCGCTGGCAGCCTTGGCATGATAGAGACCGGCGATCAGGATGAGCAGCTGCGCCAGCAGCAGGTGGACCATGATGCCCCTTCGGGTAGGACTGTCCAGTTCGAGTACAAGACTCTTCAAGACATGATACACATCATGCGGCTCTCGAAGCACGAGGAACGGGTCTGGGCACGCAAACAGCTTGGCCAAGGCTTCGTCCTCTTCGGCCAGCGACTGCATCGTCGGGAACCGCGCGGAACGCCCCTCCGCCGATTCCTCGGCTTCCTCCTCGAACCGAAATTCGACGTTCAGCATGCGGCAGGTTTCGGGCACCAGCAGCCGATGCGGAACGTTCCCGTCCAAGAATATAAACTCGCCCTTCGTAAGGCTAATCGAATGCCGCGCACCACCGCCTGCAGAGGAAGACGCAAGCTCGACGGTGCAATTGCCGCCGATGACATACATGATCTCCATCGATCGATGCGTGTGATCGCTCATCCGATAATCCTGCCACTCCCTAAAATAATAAGCGGTGACGACAGGTCGATAAGACCCTGCCGCCAACCGCTCAGGAAATAAGCCGGCCGCACTCATTGCTGCATCCGCTGCCAATCGAAGCCTACCGCGTTCAAGAAGGCGCGTGCCAGCAGCATATGCCCGGCCTGCGTCGGATGGACGCGATCCCAAGCCAGCGTCGCCGAATACAGATGCACCAATACCTTGTTGAATGCCGCCTGCGTATCGACGAACAGCGCGCCATCCGTATCCGCGGCAACTTTCTTCACCACGGCGCCATATTCGTCCATCGTCTTGCGCATTGCATCGGTTGCATTGCTCTCCAGATAGAAAGGCGTCATCAGTACTAGACCCTTCACGTTCGGACGAGACACCTGCACCAGTTCGCGAAGGGTACGCTCATACTCGTCGATATAGACGTGGCGGTCCGTCATGAACGGCAGATCATATTGTCGCCACACGTCATTGATCCCGATCATGATCGACAGCCAATCCGGCCGTTGGTCCGTCACATCCGTCTCCCAGCGAGCCTTCAGATCGCGAACCGTATTCCCGCCCGTCCCCATATTGACGACTCGAATGCCCAGCTCCGGATACGTCGACTGGAGCAACGCGTCTACGAGAGCCACGTACCCTTTGCCGCTTGCGCCGAAAAGCCCTTCGCCGACCGGACGTGCGCGGTCGCAGTCCGTGATCGAATCGCCGATGAATAACAGCTTCTGACCTTGTTCCAACCTCATCTTCTATTCACGCTCCTCTGCGTCATTGTGTTACCTGCAGTACGCGACAACATCGCGGTAAGACAACTGACCGCCGAACAAGTCGAGCGCGCTGCCGACCGTAATATCGAGCTTGCCGCCTGTCAGCCTTCTGAACAGCTCGAGATCCTCCAACGATCGCGCGCCACCCGCGTAGGTCGTCGGGATCGTCACCCAATCAGCTAGTTGCTCGACGAGCCTTTCGAGAATGCCGGTACGTTTGCCTTCGACGTCGACCGCATGCACGAGGAATTCATCGCAATAGGCCTCAAGAACGCGAATACTGTCCGCCGTCAGCTCATAATCGCTGAACGTCGTCCACTGGTTCGTGACGACAAACCACTTGCCGTCCTTCTCCTTGCAGCTAAGATCGATGACGAGCCTGTCCTTGCCGACTTCCGCCACGATCCTGTCAAGGTTGTCCTGCTGCAGCCTGCCGTTCTGGAACACGTAGGAAGTCACGATCACATGCGACGCGCCGCGTTCCAGCCAATCGGCCGCGTTGTCGGCATGAATGCCGCCGCCGATCTGCAGGCCGCCCCGGTAAGCGCCGAGTGCTTCGCTTGCTGCCGCTTCATTCCCGCCGCCCAGCATAATGACATGGCCGCCTGTCAAGCCGTCCTGCCGAAACTGCTCCGCATAGTATGCCGGATCACGGTCGGATACGAAATTTTCTACGACGTCCGCAGCGTTCGACGTGAGCGTCTCGCCTACAATTTGCTTCACTTTCCCTTGGTGCAGATCGATGCACGGTCTGAACTTCATCTTGTATCGCTACCCTTCGCTTCCTTATTCACGTACCACAATACTGCAACGAGAGGC
>JAEZCJ010000104.1 GCA_023433615.1 Bacillota bacterium
TCGATGCGGTATTCCTTCAAGAGATTGCTTGCCGCATGATGCTCGCTTACGATCTGGCCGATCGATTCCTCTCCTGTATAAATCGTAGTCATTCGATGACACACCTCCGTGCACCTACTGTACGACGTACGATCCGCCATAATTGTGAGGCAGCGCACAGATTTAGGCAGTCGACACACAATTGTCATACGGCGGAACAGCATAAAAAAACCTCTTCGCTGCCAGCATCGGCTGGTATGCGAAAAGGTTGTAGGTAAGCTAATTCTTATTCTGGCTGCCCGCGTCGTCTTGCTGCTCGGCCTGAAGCAGAAGCAAATAATCGTCTAAGCGGTCGAACCGCTCCTCCCATAGCTTGCGGTAGCTGTCCAGCCAACGGTCCATCTCCTGAAACGGCTGAGGGCGCAGCTTATAGATGCGTCGATTGGCGACGGCGTGTACCTCGGTTAATCCGGCCTCGCACAATACGCGCAGGTGCTTGGAAGTTTGCGGCTGATTCAGATGAAGCCGATCGGCGATTTCGCCTACCGCGCGAGGACCGTCCTTGAGCAGTTCGACGATATGCAGGCGATTCGGTTCGGCGAGCGCGCTCATGGCGGCAGTCGATACCATTCGCATAACCCCCTTTCATAGATGTTGCCTGATCAACGGAGTGGTGCACCGCACCTAACATATCCTAATCGGAATATTCCTGTCAAGGTATATGAAGATCGTCATGCATACGATAGCCGGTTACGCCCAACAATAGAAACATTATTTGACTCCTTGAAGCTCGGAGGCGTTGTCTGGTGGTTGTCTTCATCGGTTATGCGATTGTCAATCTGGCCGCATTGATCGTCTTCTTCCGCTTCGAGCGCAATTCGCTGCATGTCCTGGAAATCCTGACATACTGGCTGGCCGCGACTGTCCTATTCCAGAATTATTCGGCATTCTTCACCATGAATATCAACTATATGGTCGTCCCCGAACGATTAAGCCTAGAGCTTGCCCATCTGCTCAATCGAATCGTGCTCTACCCTGTCTTCGCCTTGATCTATCTGAATCGATATGCAACCGCGGCAGGCAGTTCGGATCGATCGCTATGGACGTTAGGCGCGATCCTGTTCTTCGCGGGCTTGGAATGGCTGGCGGATTGGACAGGCGTGCTTCGGCATATGCCGGAATGGCAGCTATGGTGGAGCTTTGCCTGGTGGTGTCTCTTTACCCTCGTGCTGCTGGCCGTATATCATGCGTTCCGCACGCAATTGACGAAGGAGCTCGCGCAATCATGAATTTCACCTGGAACGGCAACGAGTGGTTCATGTTGACGACGTCTGCGCTCGCATTCGCAGGCACGCTTCTCATTCGCCGCCATTTCCGACCTGTCGCGTTCATCATGATCTGGTTGTTCGCGATCGCATACGTCGAGTCGATCGATTACGCGATTGCCGGCACGCCGTTTCGGTTATACTACTGCGCGGACAATGAGACCTATGAGCCTGCTGCCGCAATGATCCACATCTTCCTTTACCCTGGCTTCGTGTTCTTCTTCTTGTATCTTTACGATAGATGGCGAATACGCGGCAAGCAGCTCGTATTCTACATACTCGCATGGACCGCCTTCTCGATCCTGTTCGAATGGATCAACGTGAAGGCGGGCGTATTCACCTACACCGGATGGAAGATCGCATACTCGATTCCGACTTATCCGATCTCCGCCGCTGTCACGCTCTGCCTCTACCGGTATATCGAACGGCATCTGCGCGCAGACGCCCCGCCAGCGTCAGGCTGACAGGGCGGCGTGTCACGCGATTGCGGGAGCGATTACTTCTCGCGCCAGTGCTTCAATGCCGCGAGGTCGTGCACGACGAACCCGGAGCGGCTCGTATCCATGATGCCTTCCTTCTTCAGCTGGTTGAGCAGGCGGTTCACCGTCTCCCTTGTCGTGCCGATCGTGCTGGCAAAATCCTGGTGCGTCATCGGAATATCGATATGGATCTCGCCGTTCACGTCCTTGCCGTAGTTCTCCACCAGCTTCAGGAGGAACAACTGCCCGCGGTTCTGCACATCCTGGCCGGTCAGCTCCTGAAGCTTGCTTTGGAGCTCGCTCAGCTTCTCGCTCATGACGCGCATGATCTTGATCGCGACGCCAGGCGTATGATACAGGAATTGCTCGAACGGCTTAATCGGCAGCGCCAGCAGCACCGTCGGCACGATCGCTTCCGCCGTCGCCGGATACGGATTCGCATTGAACAGCCCTGTATGCGGGAACATATCCCCCGAGCGCAGGAAGGACATGATATGCTCATGGCCGTTCTCGTCCGTCTTGTACGTCTTGACGAGGCCGGACTGAATGAAGAATACCGCTTCTTTGTCCCCGCCTTCGCTGAATACGACGCCTTTCTTGCGATAGGAACGGCTGATCGCAAAATGGCTCAGCTGTTCCATTTCGTCGGTCGACATATCCCGAAACATCGGAACTTGACGCAATATCGAGTAAGCCCATCTCTCTTCTGCCATGCGTTACCCCCGCTTACGGATTTGAACCCATTATAACCTAACCGGGAAGTGATCTGCATCACAGCGTCGATGCGGCTCTCGCTTAGTCGCGGTTATGGGCGAACATCGCCCAGTCCGACATAGGCGATGCGGTCGATGAGAACCTCGATCTCGCCCGAAGGGACAGTGAGCATATAGCGCTCTCCCGTCCGAGCGAGCAGCAGCTGCAGGCCGATCGGCGACAGGAACGAGAGCCGATTGCGGTCCGGGTCGGCATGGTGCGGGAAGACGATCGTATACTGCTCCTTATCGCCATCCTCGACATATTGCAGATCGACGCGGCTGCCGATCCATACGTAGTGATGCAAGAAATCCTGCGCGTTATCCGCGAGCTGCTGCTCGATGGTACGCGTATATACGCCAAGCACCTTATCGACCTTGTCGCGCTCTTTGCCGAAGGCGGGATAATAGTGATTCAGGAAGTCGATCTTGCTCTCGTCGAAGTAGACCAGCTGTTCGATGAGCTGCTTCCTGGCGCCGTCCGTCAGAAGGCTATGGCTCATCGTAAATGCCTCCCTCCGGTATTCTTCTCTCCGTGCTAATGAATGCGATTCGCTTCGTGAACATGGGCATCCCTCCATAGTAATACAGGCCTCCTATCAAGATAGAAGGCCTTGGGTCGATTCTAGCATTTAATCCGAGATGAAGCTAGGGTCAGACGGAAGATTCCGTTAACGCCGCAGCGCGCGACCGATGATCCGCTCAAGCAGCCGCCAAGGCAGGATGGCCTTGGACAGCAAGAGCATCCGCATGCCGCGTCCGATCGGGTAGCGCAGCCGCGGCTTGCTCGCACGCACGACGCGGTCGATCATGGCAGCAACCTCCTGCGGATCGGGAGACGTGTCGGCGGACTTGCGCGAGAAACGGAGCACGGCTTCGAGCATCGGCGCATAGGGCGAATCGGGACGCCGATGCATGCGCGCCAATCCCTTCTCCCAAATCGACGTCCGGTAAGCGCCCGGCTCGACCAAGACGACTCGGACGCCATGCGGCCTAAGCTCATGGCGCAGGCTCTCGCTGAACCCCTCAACCGCATACTTCGATGCGGCATACGGCGCATAGCCCGGGAATGCGATCAAGCCGCTTACGCTGCTCATATTGATGATCGAACCGCTCGCTTGCGCGCGCATGCGCGGCATCACCGCCTGCGTCAACGCTACGAGCCCGAAGAAGTTCGTCTCCATCTGCTCGCGCCAAGCCGACAGCGGCACGTCCTCGACGAATCCGCCCACCGCGATGCCGGCATTATTCACGAGCACGTCGATACGCCCGTAAGCCGCATGCACGCTTTCCACGAACGGCTCGATCGCGTCGGTATCCGTTACGTCCAATTGCCTGCAGTCCAACAAGTGCGCGACGCCTTCCCGCTCGGCGCGGCTGCGCAGCTCATCCGCCTTCTCCGGCCTCCGCATGGCCGCTGCCACGCGGTATCCGCTGCGCGCAAGCGTCAGTGCCGTCAGCATGCCGATGCCGCTGGACGCCCCCGTGACGATCGCGACCTCCTCTCCCGCTCGCATTGCTCTCCCTCCGTTCTCTCGTTCATGCTGTGTATGCTTCGCGATCATAAGCGGACTATTCGAACAATATTACAGCTTCAGTCTCCGCATGAGCGGCACGCCGATTCCGTTCAGCAGCCGCTCCAGCAGCACCCAGCACCATCGACGATGCCATGGGAGATGTTTGTCGAATACGGCCGAGTATTCCAGGTCTGCCCGAGCGCCGCGATTCCGCTTGAACTGCGCGGCCCCCGAGCTCTCATGCAGCAGATGCCCGTTCGCCTGCGCCAGCCGCAGAAGCACCGCCGACAGCATGCGATACAGGCCGCGATCCTGCGGCAGGCCGACATCGTAGCCGAAGAGCGGCGTCGTCATGACGCCGTTCAGCCGATAATAGCCAAGCACGGCATCGAGCCGGCCGGCGGTATGGAGGCCGTAGATTTCCAGCGTGCCGTCCCGTAAGGACGTTCTTAGGAACGCTTCCGTCAGCTGGGGATTTTCATAGGAATATTTCCCCAGATACAAGAGATCGTACAGCTCCAGAATGCGCGGTAACCAGCTGTCCGGCATATCCGCGCCGGCCATAACCGCATAGCCGTGCTTGTCCAACAGCTCGTAGTCGCGCTTCAGCAGCCATTTGGCCTTCGCATTCCCGTATGCGGGATCGCTCGGGTCCAGCAGATAGATCTGACGGCTGGCCACCGCACGTCCGCCGCAAGCCGCAAGCGCATCCAGCAGCGCCGCGTTCACCGTTCGGTTCAGCGAACGGAATACGATCGCGTGGCTCGGATACGCGCGCCGCAGCGTCTCGCATAAGGCAGTACATTGCGAGGCTGTCATGGACGGGTACAGATTCGTGGAGAGCAGCCAATTGTTCGCGTGCACCACCCGATTGAAGCGGGACAGGCGGAACAGGCTTCCGATTCCGCTCAGCAGCCCCGCTAACAGCTTCTCGGCCAGCGGCATGCGCAGCATCGACAGCTCTTCCTTCGCATAGCGTACGTAATGGCTATACGGGGAGCAGACATAGGAATTGTCGTACTCGGCTTCGTTCACCGTACATGGCACGATAATGTCGCGGTCGATGACGGCGATCGCGAGCTCCGTCCGCGCGTTCGCGATATACGTATGCGTGCCGTGGTCCAGCATCGGCAGCAGATACGCCTTCGCGCGCCTGCCCTCATCGGTGTCCGGCCAAGGGATGCGCACAGCATTCGATCGGTCATAGAGCGTGACGCTGTGCGGCATCGGGCTGGCTCCTCTCAATCCGGCGCAGCTTGACTGCGCCAGGCTCGAACCGGTAGGCCGTGAACGTGAGCCGCGGCTGCTTGCACGCGCTTCGTTCGAACAGGCGCAGCAGCGAGACTTCGACGGCCCGTTCGACGGCCTGCTGCTTCATGCCGTCCGACACGCGGATCGCGGCTTCGATATGCTCGTCCGTCCGTTGGATGATCCGATATTCCTCAATGCCCTCGACCGCAATGACCGCCCGCGACACGTAATCCGGGTAGATCGGTACGGCAGAGCCATCCTCGCGATGCGGCAGGTAGTAAATATCGTCGCAACGCCCCTCGATTCGCGCGATCGGCGTCATGACGGACCCGCACGGACACGGATCATCCAGTTCTGTCAGCAGGTCGTTCAGCCGATAGCGGACAACGGGCTGCGCGATTCGCGTATAATCGGTCACGATCGGGACGAAGCGCCGCTTCGAATCGTCGACGTATTCCTTCTCGATCGCGACGATATCCTCGTTCAGATGCAGCGTGCCATACGCGCACGTACAAGCCAGGAATCCCTCCGTGCATTGATACACTTGATGCAGCGGCCTGCCGAACGCGCCTTCGATGATCGCGCGGTCGATCGGATCGAGCACCTCGGCATGCGCGATGACCCGTTCCGGCTTGATCGCGATCCGGCGATCGCGCTGCGCTTCGGCCAGCGCGCGCAGCACCGAAGGCGGCGCGGCAAGAATCGTCGGCTGATAAGCCTCAAGCCGCTCCAGATGGCGCTTCATCGGCACCATCAGATCGTAATATTCGAACCGCAAGCGCCGGCTGCCGAGCGATTCATACAGCTTGCTGTTCGCGCGGAGGAAGAAGGCGATGCGCTCCCGGCGCCATAGCGGTCCGGGAAGCAGCTTCGCGAGCATCGTGCCGGCCCAGGCTGCGCGCTCCCAAGCGCTGGCGAGGAACAGCCCGCGGCTGCCCGAAGTTCCCGATGACAAGCCGACCGTCACGCCCTTCACGTCCAGTCGAAAATCCCGCGACTCCTCCGCAGCCAGCGCGGCCTCTAAGGCTTCGTCCTTCCGTATGCCGACCGTATTCAGACGGTCGAAGTTGTCCATCATCCGTTTCTTGTCCAACATGGGAAGCTGCTTCCATGCGTCCAACTGCCGCCCCTCCCACATTTCGCGGTAATAAGGCGAATGCTTGCGGACGAACTTCAAGTGCCGTCCGATCCGCCGAGACTGCCACCGCTCGAACGCTTCCCGATTGCTCCAGCCGCGCCCGTATCGCTGACGTGCGTAGTGGGCCAGCATGACGCCTAATGCATACAGCTTCATGACACGCACCCGCCTTCTCCTGCCCATGCCGCAAGGGCTTCCGGACAGTGGCTCGGCACGATCCGCACCTCGGGATGCGCCGCATGCAGCCTGCAGAGCCGGTCGAACGTATCCCCGTATTGGCGGCGGTCCGCCATGATTAGGCCTGCCAGCGCATGCGGGGGCCTCCCTTCGCGATAAGCGCGGCTGAACCAGACGGCATCCGCGCACAAGAAGTACGTATGCCGCTCCGTCGATGCGAATAGGCCGATCTGCCCCGCGGCATGGCCGGGTATATCGACGGCGATCAGGCTGCCGTCTCCGAACACGTCATATCCGCTGCCATACGGCACCGAGTCCGGCAGCTTGATCGCCTTGCAGTTATCCAGCATCCGGCTGCGTTCCGGCATGTCGTCCGGCAGCAAGCCCGGCAGATAACCAGCCCGCACCGACGCGAGCTTGCCAAGCTTGGCCACGGATCGGTACGCCACTTCCTTATAGTAGAATTGGGCCTGAGGAAAGTCCCGCGCACCCCCGATATGATCGGCATGCATATGAGACAGCACGATATGCCGCACGTCTGCCTGATCGATACCCAGCTCCCGGAGCCGGCTCGCCGCGCTGTCCGTCTCTTCGAAGGCAACCGGCGTGATCCAGCGATACAAGGCTGCAGGCAATCGAGCCGTCTCCAAGAAGAAGCGCGACGAGTACCCCGTATCGAATAATACGATCCCCTGCTCCGGATGCTCGATGCAGGCGAACCCTGCAGGGAACGGCACCGGACGGAACGTACCGCCGCGCAGCGTCAGCGCCTCGGGATGCTTGCAAGCGCCGGCCGCAAGCAGCCGCAGCTTCACCTTGACCGGCATCGTCAGCTTCTGCATGCCTCATCACGCTCCTTCCACCAGCGGGCAAATGCGTGCAAGCCCTCTTGCATCGCGATGCGCGGCGCGTAACCGAGCCGTTCTCTCGCCTCCGTAATGTCCAGCGTCTGGCTGCGAGCCAATACGCCGACGGTATACCGCGTCAGCACGGGCTCTCCTCGGAGCTTCAACAGGCGATGCGCCGCTTCCATCAAGCCTGCCGCACCGTAAGCGGCTGCATACGGGAGCGCTCTCGCGCGCAGCGGAATGCCGAGCAGATCCAGCAGCTCCGATACGACCTCGCGGAATAAGACCGGCTCGCCGTTCGTGATGTTATAGCATCTGCCCAGCGCATGCTCCGACGCGGAGCAGCCGAGCAGCATCGCATCGACGACATTGCCGACATAAGTCAAATCCAGGCACGCGTTCCCGCTGTCGATCATCGGAATGCCATGCTCCGTATTCGCGCGCAGCAGCCGGGGGAACAACGCATTATCCCCCGGGCCGAAGATCGCGCGCGGGCGCAAAATAACGGCTGCCAATCCCTGCGCGCATGCCTCCAGCACGCGCTCTTCCGCGAGCCTCTTCGTCGCGGCATAGGCATTCACGAACCGCGCGGGCAGCGGGTCAGACTCGCGAATGGCCAGCCGATGGCGATAATCGAAGTACAAGCTGGGCGTCGAGACGTGGATCAGCCGCTGCACGCCGTGCTGCATGACACCGTCCACGATATGACGCGTCCCTTCGACATTGCTCGCGTAGAAATCGCGATAAGCTCCCCACGGCGAAGACAGCGCGCCGCAATGGAACACATAATCATGACCTGCGCACGCCTTCATGACCGCTTCCCGGTCCGCCAGATCGGCCTGAACGAACCGGACGCCAACACGCGTCAACTCCCGCCCCTTCGCGGCATCGCGGCCCATCCCGGTCACTTCCCATCCCATGTCCCGCAGCCTCTCGCAGGCGTGCATGCCCAAGAAGCCTGTCGCTCCCGTTACCAATGCGCTTGTCGCCATTCAATCACCGTTCCATTCGATATCATAGGTCGTCGCTTCGGTCAGCGGAATCCGCAGCCGTCTGCTGTGCCGCCACACGTCCCAAGCCACGCGCAGCTGCTCCAGCGCCGGCCAAGGATCCGATTGCCGATACACGACATCTCGGCTGCCGCGATAAGCGCTCATCCATGCTTGCCAATCGGAGAGTCCCCGATTCTGCCTAAGTCCGCACATCACCATCGGCAGCGCCAGCATCGCGCTGCTGCCGCTATGCGGTTCGACTACCGTCCCGGCGGCAGCCAACTGCTCCGGCGCCAGGAATGCCCGATCCAGCCCATCGTCCGGTCCGAACAGATGGATGCCGCTCGTGGCGCGCGGATTGCACTCGATCGCGTACAACCGGCCGTCTCGCGATTCGATGTAATCGAACGCGACCTGTCCCGTGAATCCGGCAGCTTCCGCGAACCGGCTTACCCATGCGCGGATGCCCGGATGCGCGATCGCTTCGAAGTGGACGCTGGCGCCGATGCCCACGCGGTATCGGCTGGGATAAGCGGCATGGGCGACGACGCGGCCCTCGTAAGCGATGCTGTAGGAGCAGTAATGGCTGCCGTCGATATACTGCTGCACCGCCCAAGGCGAACGCTCGGACACTGCGGAGACCGATGCCTCCAGTCTGCGCCGCCATGCTTCTTTCGTCTCTGAACGGCTCAGCACCATGACGCGCGAAGCGAAACGCGAATAGACCGGCTTGAGAACGAGGCCGCATTCCCACTCCTGCGCCGAGCGTTCCGCCAGCGCAAGCCATTGCGACGGGTCCGTGATCGTCGTCGTGCGCGGCACGAGCAGGCCGAATCGTTCGGCGAGCGCGGCAAAACGTCCCTTGTGATGCAACTCATGCAGCGTCTCCAGCGATGCCGTCCATACCTTGCAATGCCGCGACAGACGATTGAGCCCGCCGGCGACATGGAAGATCTCCTCGTTCGATGGAATAAGGAGATCGATCCGCTCCCCGCGCACGATGGTTTCGAGGGCTTCCGCGTAACTAGCTGTATCATCTGCCGGGGCGGGTACCGCGAAGCTGCGCTCCACGGTGCCGGATACGCGGGTCAGATGATAGCGGGAGCTCTCGGCCGCGAACACCAGATGCCCTGCCCGATGGAGCAGCCTGGCGAGCTCCAGCGCAGCGGGCGACCTGCCCCCTGTCAGCAGAATGCGCTTCGTATCGCCTTTATCGGCCATCTGCTCAGTAGTCAAGAAGCAGCCCGCCGAGCGACAAGCCGGCAGCCGTGCCCAAGAGCAGCACCCGGTCGCCGCGCTCAATTCGCCCTTGCACGATGGCCTCATGCAGCCCCATCGGAATCGATGCGGCAATCGTATTCCCATGATTCGGCGTAATGACCATCATCTGCTTCGGCGAGATGCCGAGCTTGCGCTCGAGCAGCTTCATCGCCATCGCGCTTCCTTGATGCGGAATGACCGTGTGCACATCTTTCATGCGCATGCCGAGCGGCGCGAACAGCTCCTCCACGAATCCCGGCAGCAGCTTGGCCGCCATCCGATAGATGCCCGGGCCGTCCATGTGGAAGAGGAAGTCTTCCTCCGTCTCCTTGCGATATTCACGCGGGTGCAGCCGCGTACCGCCGCCCCGAATTTCCGATAATGCCGCACCCTTGCTGTACGTGCGGATGGACGCGCGCAGAATGCGCGACCCGGATCGTTCCGTGGCGCGTCCGATGACGACGGCAGCTGCGCCGTCCCCGAACAAGGCGGCACTCTCCTTATTGGCCCAATTCAAGCCGATCGAAGCAATCTCCGTGGAGACGAGCAGGACGCGGTCGTACCGCCCGGCAGCTACCATGTACGACATGACGTCAAGGCCGGTCAGAAAGCTGAGGCATGTGGCGTCGATATCGAATGCCGGGACGCCGGTATCGTCCTGTCCCATCGCTCGCTGGATCAATGCCGCCATGCAGGGCAGCGCCTGCTCCTTCGTCCCGCAGACGCTCACGAGGCAGTCGATATCCTCGAATGCGAGTCCCGCTGCCTCCATCGCGGCATATGCAGCACGCGCACCCATGTCGGATGCCGTCTCGCCGTCCGCATAGTGACGTACGGCGACCTCCGTCTTGCGCAGCACCCAGCCTGCCGGGACGCCGAGTCTTGCATCCATTTCCTCAGCCGTCACGATTCGCTTGGGCATATATTTACCCGTACCTAATATTCTCACTTGTCGCTGTTCCATCTCTCGTCCTCGCTTTTCGCATTAGAAACAGACTGCTGGGATTAGTTGAACATGCTTTCGACAAATTCCGATCGCATTCCTGCTTGCACATGACAAAAAGACCAACCAACGGTTAGTTGGCTGGCCTACTGCAACCATGCAATAACAAGCTATACTTCGTCGCCCATGCGATGGATGCGGATGAGATTCGTCGCGCCCGATTCGCCTTGCGGCACGCCTGCCGTGACCACCGCGTAATCGCCGTCCTTCAGCATCCCGGATAACCGGCCTTGCTGCAGCGCCGCCTCGATCCGTTCATCCGTCGAACCGGCGCGAGCGCCTTGCACCGGAATGACGCCGCGCAGCAGATTCAAGCGATGCAGCACATGCGCTTCCGCCGCAATCCCGACGATCGGCGCCTGAGGCCGATACTTGGCGACCATTCTTGCGGTGAAGCCGCTCTCCGTCGGCGTCAAGATCGCGCTCGCGCCGAGTTGGAGCGAGCTGCTGACGACGGCCTGGCTGATGGCCTCGGTAATCGACGGCGACGTCAGCTTCGCGCGATTGCGATACGCTTCCGCATAGTCGATCGTCGATTCCGTCCGCTCCGCGATCGTCGCCATCATCCGGACGGATTCCAACGGGTACTTGCCTGCCGCCGTCTCCCCGGACAGCATCACGACGTCTGCCCCCTGCATGACCGCATTGGCAACGTCGCTTACCTCGGCGCGCGTCGGCCGCGGATTGACCTGCATCGAGTCCAGCATCTGCGTCGCGACGATGACCGGCTTGCCCGCGCTGTTGCAGCGGTCGATCATGCGCTTCTGCACCATCGGCACTTCCTCGGCCGGGATCTCGACGCCCAGATCGCCCCTTGCGACCATGATGCCGTCCGACGCATCGACGATCGCGTCCAGTTGGTCGACCCCTTCCTCGTTCTCGATCTTCGAGATAATCTGGATATGGCTAGCATGCCGATTCTCCAAAATCTGCCGAATCTCGAGCACGTCCTCCGCCTTGCGCACGAACGATGCGGCGATCATGTCGACGCCCTCTTCGATGCCGAACAGAATATGCTGCACGTCCCGCTCCGTCACGCCCGGAAGCGTCGTATGGATGCCCGGCAGGTTCACGCCCTTGCGCGGCTTCAGCTGTCCGCCGTTCATGACCGTGCAGACGACCTCCCGGCCTTCCACGATGTCAGCGACATGCAGCTCGATGAGACCGTCATCGATCAGAATTCGGCTGCCGATCTCGACCACGGCAGGCAGATCGGGATAATTCACCGATACCCGCTCCCGGTTGCCGGCAAGCTGTTCGGTCGTTAGCGTGAATCGGTCGCCTGCCTTCAGTTCGTAGGAGTTGTCCTGCAGCGTGCCGATCCGCACCTCAGGCCCCTTAATGTCCATCATGATCGAGACGATGGCGCCGGCTTCGGCGGCAGTCTCCCGAATAAGACGAATTCGTGAACGGTGATCGTCCAATTCGCCATGTGCCATATTCAATCTTGCTACGTTCATGCCCGCCTGCATCATTTCCTTCAATACCGCGGCCGTGCCGCACGATGGCCCCATCGTGCAAATAATTTTCGTCTTGCGCATCTGGATTCCCCCCGCTATCAATGAACAACATTGTAGAGGAAGACGTGCGGACCGTACATGAACTATAGTATGATAGGTATATTATAGTATGGAGAGTGGAACATGATCGCGATCGACTTCATCCGGCTGGACCAAGGCATGAATTGGTACGAAGAGCGCAGCGGCGCGGACGACTCATTCACTTATGTCGCTATCACATACGGGAGATGCGTCTATTGGCTGGACGGCGAGAAGCTGGTGCTGGAGAAGGGCGATTTTCTACTCATCCCGCCTGGCATTCCCTATTATGGGAAAAACGTTCCGACGGTGTTCCACGAGAAAATCGTTATCCGCTTCGCCTGCATAGCCGGCAACGTTCCCGAACTGCCCGTCCTCTCCGGCGCAGCGTGGGTCAAAACGAAGGCAGGCAGTCTCGAATGGACGATCGAACGTCTCCGGATCATCCTCAAGGAATGGACCGAGCGGACCGATTATGCCGATATTCGGGCAAGCGCGGTGCTTCTCGAGATCCTGACGCTCTGGAGCCGCGAGCTAGCGCGCGGACGCATGCGCAGCGAGACCCAGAGTCATGCCGAGCGCATGAAACAGTACGTCCAGGATCATTACCGCGAACGAATAACGAAGGAGCATCTGGGGATCGCGATCGGACGGAGCGCCAATCATGCGGCAGCCCTCTTCCATCGCGCGACCGGACAGACGATCAGCGCTTATGTCCATGCCGTCCGCATGCGCACGGCTGTCTATATGCTCGAGGAATCGCTCCTGACGGTGAACGAAATCGCCGAGTACCTCGGGTACAGCGACGTGTCGTATTTTCATCGAATCTATAAACGGACTTATGGGCATACCCCTGCCAGATCCGTCAGGCATTGAGAGAGCCTCCGGCAGCGCCGGCAGGCTCTCTTCATTTCACGTCAAAATTATGGTACTTGTTCGGGAAAGGCTCGTCCTCCAGCGTGTAGTGCCACCATTCCTTCGCATAGGCCTCGAATCCTTGCCTCTCCATCGCCTGTTTCAGCAGGCGACGGTTCGCCGTCTGCTGCGCGGACAGTCCCTTCGCGCCGTGGCTCGAGATCGCGCCGAAGAAGTCGTAAGAGCCGCCCATATCGACGGGTTTGCCCGACTTAGCATCCGTCAGCGTCAGATCGACCGTGCTGCCTCTGGAATGACCCGATCGCTTCGCGATATAGCCGAGCTTGAACAGATTCTTCTTATCGAGCTTCGGGTAGAAGGCGCTCTTCATCTTCGTGTCGTCCGCATCCGCTGCCCAGCGGACGAAGTGATCGACGGCCTTGGTTGGACGATAGGCGTCCAGAATCAAGAGCCCGTAGCCTTGCTCTGCCAGATCCTCGCTGACGGCCTTAAGCGCTTCCGCTGCTTCCTCCGCCAAGATGGCGACAGGCGCTTCATAGCCGTCGATCCGCGTCCCGACGAAATTATAAGCGCGATAATAGCGAAGATCCGTCTTCACGTGAGGCATGTCCACATAGACGAAGCCCTGCGGAAGCCCGGACGGTTCGGATATGCCGGCTCCCGCAGATGCGCCGAGCGTTGCGGCAGTCAGGCATGCAGCGCCGAGTAACGTACCCAGCGCCCGCATCAGCTTGCGTGTCTTCACGCGCAATCCCTCGCTCTCGCTGCCTTAGAATTGGTGGTGCGTCTCTTCGTATGAACGGTCGGCTTGACGCAGCAGCTCGAGCGCCGTCCTCATCTTCTCGACGTATGTCTTGTCGCCGCTCGTGCAGCGCAAGGTCACGCTCCCGATCCCTCCGCCCTCGGCGATGCCGTAGCGGTGGAGCAGCGCGGACAATCGCTTGATCGTGCCTGCGCTGCCGTCGACGATGCCGATATGAGGCGGCAGAATTTCGCGGAGCAGTTCGCTGTAGAACGGATAATGCGTACAGCCGAGCACGACGATGCCGTACCGGTTCAAGTCGTATCCCGCCAGCTTCTCGCGGAAATAATCGCCCACGACGCGGCGGTCGAATTGCAGCGCTTCGCAGAATTCCACAAGCTCCGGCAGCGGGAGCGAATCGACGATCCCTTGGTCGTCTACGCGCGACACGAGCGCATAATACTTCGGCATCTGGAGCGTGAGCTGCGTCGCGAATACGAGCACCCTGCGGCCCGTCGCCCGATTCATCTCGACCGCCGGCTTCACGGCCGGCTCCATGCCCACGATCGGAATATCATAGCGGGTGCGAAGCTCCTCGACGGCGATACTGGTGGCCGTGTTGCACGCGATTACCAGCGCGTCGATATGCTTCTCCGCCATCATCATCTCGATCGAGGACAGAATGTAGGACTTGACTTCTTCCTGCGTCTTATTGCCGTACGGTACGTGCAAAGTATCTGCCATATACAAATAATCCTTCGTTGGGAGCCTGCGGAGCGCTTCAGCAAGAACCGTCAGACCGCCAATCCCGGAGTCGAACATCCCGATCGTCATAGATTCACGATTCCTAACGTTAGTAATGTGAGGTCACTATCAGAATATCGCGATATGTGACTTGTGGCAAGGCTATTCCTTAAGACACGCGCTAATTGACCGCGCCGTCGGATCTGCCGGATCTGCCTAGCAGATACCGCGCGTATCGCAGCGGCGTCTCGTACGAACGATAGAACGTATCCTTCATGCCCGCCTTCTTGAAGCCGATGCGTTGGTCCCTGCCGTTCATCTCGATGAAGTAGATTTTGCCGCTATGGTCGATGCCTAGATCGAGACCGATGTCTGCAAGTCCCGGCAGCCGCCGGCCAAGATAGTCGGCAATCTGCAGCGAGACCTGCGCGACCATTCGCTCCATCGCTTCCGGGTGAAAGCCGCTTGCCTTGAACAACGTCTTGGCTCGCTTGACGGTGCCGCCCTTCGCGACATTCGTCACATGGCGGCCCGGCGCCGCGACCTTCCCGAAGATGCCCGTCACCTGCCATACGCCGCGTCCCCCCCGTTGAACGGTTACGCGAAGATCATAGGGCCGCCCGTCGTATTGCGCCAAGGCAATCGCCTTTTGGACCAAGTAGCGTCTCTTGCCTGCCTGCTTCATGACGCGGTCAATCGTCCGCTTCGCTGTGCCGTAACGAATCCGCTTGACACCCGATTGCAGCTTCCACTTCCCTTGTCCGCGGTAGGACAAGCGCAGGATGCCTTCCCCGATACTCCCTTTCATCGGTTTGATGTACAAGGGCAGCTTGTTCTTCATCGCTTCCGCCAGTCGCGTTTTGGAGAGGCGCGTCGTCATCGGCACGCGATACGAGGAGGAATGCTTCTTGACAAGGAGCTTATGAATCCGATATTTGCTGTATCGATTCTGCCGATTGAACAGCATCCGGCTTCTCCCGAGAAGACGAAGCTTGCGTGACAGCGCGGGATGCGACACGATTGCCCGATTATGAATGACGTCGGGAACCGTGCGCCACACGTACTTGTAACGATTGCCGCTTCGGATCAGGCCCGCTGCCTTCGCGCGGTCGATCTTGCGAAGCGTCATATAGAACGGCCGCAGGCCAAGATTCTTCGACGCTTGATTATAGAGGTTAATTTTCTCGTTCCCCGTCGAACGCCGCGTCTTCAACGCGTTCCATACTTTCCGATCCAGCAGAATGCCTATCCTTCTCTTCATGACGCCCTCCCTGCATTGCTAGGAATCGCTCGCCAAGCAGCAGCCCGATACTTGTCAGTGTATTCGGCTCGCGATAGACGGAGCAAGGCAAACATCCCGCCTGCGGCAAAAAAATATACCGATGTCGCTAGGCCATGCTCCTAGAACGTCCATGCGTTCGCGAATATACTAACCTGTACGTTACACGACCCGCTCTGCAAAGGAGAATCCAGGTATGAACACGAGTATGCGACGGCAGCGAACGACGAATACGGGGAAAGCTTCCGGCAAGCGAACGCTGAGGAGCAAGATGGCGAAGACCCGCCATCTCGAACGGCATCCTATGATTAGGCAGCATATCCCCGAGACGCGTCTCTTGACGCGCATGACGCTCGAGCGAATGCTTCGCCGGTATGGATTGGTCTACGTGAAGCCAGTCAACGGCACGCACGGGCAAGGCGTCATGCGGGCAGAACGGCTCAGCGGCAGCAACGATCGTTACCGCTACCAGTACGGGACGAAGGCGCGCAGCTTCCCTACGTTCGACCGAATGTACAGCAGCATCATGCGGAGCAAGCTCCGGCGGGAATATCTCGTGCAGCGCGGCATCCCGCTGCTTAAGTATCGGAGCAGGCGCTTCGACGTCCGCGTCATGGTGCAGCGAACAGGTCGGCTGCCTTGGCGCACGACAGGTTATATCGGCCGGCTCGGCCACCCGAAGTATATCGTAACGAATTACCACAGCGAGGGTACGCCGATGGCGCTCGAACTTCTATTATCGCCCTATATGAGCGGCAACAACAAGACTCGCTATATCGCCAGGCTGCGCAGGCTTGGCCTCGGCATCGCCAAGCATCTCGGCGCGAAGTATCGGAATCTTCGCGAGATCGGCGTCGATATCGGCATCGACCAGCGGCTGCGGCCTTGGTTGATCGAGGTTAACACCGCGCCAGATGCTTTTATCTTCAAGGTGTTGAAGAATAAGCAAATGTTCCGCACGGCGCTCCGATACTCGCAGGCCAACGGCCGATATAAGCGCACGAAGCGATAGCTGCTTGCTGCTTACAGCCATTCGTGAACGGCTATTATAGCTTCTTATAATCGCCGTTCATGATCCGCTTCACTAAGGATGCCCATTTCGGATTCGCTGGGCAATATTTGCGCGCGACCTTCTCGATCGTCGTGTAGCCTTTCCCTACATAGCTCTTCGAAATCAGCTCTCCGAATTTATAGACGCTGTCCGCCTTCGTCTCGAATGCGTATGCCTTCCTCGTCGAATTGCCGACGGCATTGAGGCCGAACAGGTTATTCTTCTCCTTAGCCAGCTTGCTCTTCCCGTTGCCGCTTTCCAGCTTCATGACCGCAATCGTGAAGTAAGCGTTAATGCCGTACTTCTCTTCTATGCCCAGTATCGCCTGCTCCAAGTCATGCCCTTCCAAGGCGGTTCCTTCAAAAATATCGGCGATATGCGCTTCCGTCAGGCCGGATTCCTCCTTCACGGTCGTTGTGGGCTTCGAGGGTTCGCTTGGCATACGCTTCCGAACGGCAGGGACGGGGACAGGCACGGCGGATGCGATCGTTACCTCTTGGCTCTGCTTCGGAATCGCAGTCACGTCTACAGCGCTTGCCGCATTCAACGTATGTATGCCTTTAACGGGCTTCAGATAATCGCCGTGGACATAGCCGCCATTCTGCAGCTTGTACCAACCGTTGTCGGTCGCATGCAGCACGTCCAGACGATCGCCCTTCTCGACGACGCTCAGGATCGCGGAGCTGCTGCTTGGGCGTTCGCGGACATTCAAATAATAAGCCGTGACTTCATATGCGTGTATAGTCGGCGCTGTCTCTGCGGCCGAGGCAGAGACTAGTGCAGGTGCCGTTGTTGAAGCTATTGCTGTTGTTGCTGCCGGTGCTATTGCTGGCAATGGTGGCGGTGTTGGCGACGAAGGAAGCGCCGGGGCCGATGAAGCAGCCATGGGTACTCCGCCGAGCTGCGCTTGCGTCGCTATGGCACTTGCGGCTTGGATATGCCGCTCTTTCGCAATTTGTTCCAACAGGGGGCGTGCAGGGGAAGATTGAATCGAGGGGTCTTGGTACTCTCGCGGAAGCTGCGTCGCAGGCACAAGCAGCTCATAGGTTCTGTGCGAGATCGCAGTGTTCCATGCATATGACGGCATATCGATTCGGCTATCTTTCCATTCGCTCTCACGCTCATTAACCGACTCCGTATACATCCCCATCGTCGCCAACAGCGCGGCACAGCTCGCAATGACGAGTATTTTCCTCATCCATAGCCTCAGCACAATGACCACCTCTTCATGTGATATCGTTTCGACCGACCATCGACCGGATACGCTTTGCAGAGACAGCTCTTTGTCCAACAGTTTGGAATTCATTGTACCTGCAAGCCGTTGAGAAGCATGTCAAACGCTCTGCGCCGTTTGAATGAACATTTGTCGAAATCGAATGAGAAATCCTATATCGAGGCACTTCCGTGATGAGCGACCGCGTTTTGAGGCAGGAACTTATCGCCATGCGTGAGAGTCCAATGCGCTTTATTGCATTAGCGTAGTTATGCTTTCTGGAATGGACGCAAAAAGCCGAGTCGCGAATGTGCGTTCGCTTCCCGGCTCGAATCCTGGTCTATTGTGCCATGCCCTTAATGATTGTTTCCCGAAGCATTGCCCTTTCGATCCTTCGTCCGCGTCGTCGTGTTCTGACGTCCATGACCCTGTTGCTTGCTCACAAGTCCCACCTCCTTTCGGCGTTATTGTGCGCGATCGCTTCGGATCCATTCTTACAGAATGAATAAGAGCCGATATCCCGCTCGGGATATCGGCTCTTAAGCCTGCTATTGCTTCCTGAAGCTTCTGATGAGGAAGAATGCCAATACGGCAATGCCCGCGACAACCGCGATCATGCCTGCCCTGCCGGACTTCGAGGCCGACGCCGCAGGCGCTTCGGACTTCACGGACTCCTCAGATGCTTGCTCGGCATCTGCTGCCGGTTCGGACTGTTCCGCAGCAGACGGCTGTTCGACGGCAGGCTGTTCTTCTTCAACAGGCTGCACCGGCTCTGCGGGCTGCTCGGTCACGGCTTCGGGCAGCTCCACGCTGAAGGAATACTGCCCTTCTACCGCATGTCCGTCCGCACCGAGCAGCTTCCAATTCACGGTGTAAGCGCCGCTCGGCAGCGGCTCCTCGAATCGCATGCCCATCGACTTCTCCCCCTGGATCAGCTCGGCATACGGAACTTCCACTCCGGCTTCATTCGATAGCGTCGCTTTGCTGAGCGCCTTCTCGAAGGTGGTCGTGAATGTCATCTCTACCAGCGTAAGCTCGTCCGCGATGACGTCCCCGTCGGCAGGATTGGATACCGTTATTCCGGTATGCGCCAAGACGGCGGCCGGAGCAGCGCTCCATAGCAAGATCACAATCAGCCCTGCTAACCATCGGTGCACGATCGTTCCTCCTCTGTCTTAGACTACTCTTAGCTGATTATAACAGAACGATCACTCCGGGGACGAGGCTGCCCTTGACGATTCCTTGACGGTCGACCACCGATGCCGATATTGCGCCAGCCGCGGATGCAGCTCGCGGGGCTCGCTTAGCAGCAGCAGCCGAAGCTTCACGATCCATTCCTCGAACGAGGAGAAGGACGCCCATAGCGTCGCCATCTCCGGCGACAGCATAACGAAATGCGGGGCCGCATACTTCTCCGTAACATGACGAAGAGCCGAGTCGGTCGGCGTATACTTCTTACGCTTCCCTTCCCAGCCTTCGATTGCGATGTTCGAGCGTTGCTTCCCGCGTCTCCAAG
>JAEZCJ010000106.1 GCA_023433615.1 Bacillota bacterium
GCAGGGTCCTGGGAGAGTAGGACGTTGCCAAGCACATGAACCCGTTAAGCCTCGCGCTTAACGGGTTCTTTGTATGCTCACTGAGCGTACTCGTGTAGAATCGTACCACTAATGTTGGTCGAATCGAATCATTCGATGGATTAGCTGCATTTCGTACCACTATAATCGCAGGATGCAGCCGTAATGGGTGTATCCTCGGATCTAGTGGTATTTTTCTGGACTAACCCATGCACATCGAGCAATCGGTTGAAAATAGATGTATGAAATGCCACTATTATTGACCACTCTGCCGGCAATGGAGGAATGGAGCGGAAGCAGCCTGCACGGCTCGGGAGCGTCCATTAAAGAGGCCGAACGAAGCGGGGATCGTAACGATCCCCGCTATGTTCGGCCTTTTGCCCTGTTATCGATGATAGAACGATACATCCGTCGGCTCGAACTTCAGTACGCCATCCCGCCTATCCTTGCGTACTTTCCGCAGAATGACAATGCGTGGCGCGAGCGTCCAGAAGTGCCAGCAGATTAAGCTGATCATTGTGGCTTCGTTCACCCAGGGGTAGATTACCGCGATGACGCAGAGCCCAAACCAGAGCAGATGGCGATGAAGCCGGCGAAGAAGGCCATGCTCGACCATCTGTACCGGCACGTACCCTATCCATGGTGCACGGATCCGCCAGCTCCAGCGCCGATCATCCGGTTCATCCACACGGATCAGGGTAAGGCGAATAATAATGAAATGGATGATATAGACGGCCAATATGCCCAGCATCCATGCCAGTATGCCGGCTGTACCATACATAAGGCCTTGAAACAGGCCGAATATAAGTGCGATGGATAGATAGCTCGCAATAAGTTCTCGATGAATCGGGATTCGTCGGACTAGCTGGTAGTGATAGATCGTCGCTAGTTCCGTTATTTTCTGCCCGCGTTGCCGCATAAACATGTCAACCTCCGTGATGGTCTTCTACTAAGATTATCGGATGAAGGAAGGTCATTCGTGAATGATGTCCCCAGCAATCGTTATCCGAGATACTTAGGTACCATTTGGTTCAACGTTACATATGATGTAGCAAAATAATATTTGAATTGGGCTATGAAACAAGTATAAGATAATAGACTTCGTGGCATAATGGTAGGTAAGAGATTCTAAGGCAAAGGGCGGGATATCGCATGGATGATCCTATTCGGCACACCTGTATCGTATGCGGGCTGGAGAAGGATGACGGAATTACAATCGTGACGGAGTTTATTTGCGACACGTGCGAGAACGAAATGGTACGGACGGATGTCAAAGACGAGAAATACCCGTTCTTTATTCATAAACTCCGTCGAATCTGGATTCAGAAGAATGCGTAAGAGACAGCCGTGATTGTTGAAACGGCTGTCTTTTTTGTTGCGACAAGTTACAATAGAAGAAAAGCATCCGCGATGATGGAGAACGTGATATGAACAATGTACGCATACCGATCTATGAGCACTTGAGAAACCGTTGGGATCATGATCCATCCAGTTTTCACGTTCCAGGACACAAGTATGGGCGTCAGCTTCCGCATGAGCCTTATGATTGGTTCCGGACGATCATGCGGCTGGACGTGACGGAGCTGGCAGATACCGATGACCTCCACCACCCGGAAGGCATTATACGCGAGGCGCAGCAGCTTGCCGCACGCTGCTATGGTGCAGAAGAGTCATTCCTGTTAGTCGGAGGCAGCACAGCGGGCAATCTCGCTATGATGCTGGCTGTATGCTCACGAGATGACGTCGTAATTGTGCAACGCAACATTCATAAGTCGATCGGGAACGGCTTGCGGCTCGCGGGCGCTCGACCTGTGTTTGTCAGGCCTCAGTTCGATCCCTGCACAGGCACGCCGACAATTCCATCGCTGTCCGATCTGGAGGCTGTGCTGCAGGCTTACCCGCAAGCGAAAGCGGTCATTCTGAGCACGCCGAATTATTACGGAGTGAGCGTTGAACTCGCGTCCTATGCCGCGTTAGCGCATCGGTACGGTATGCCGCTGCTGGTTGATGAGGCGCACGGTGCGCATTACGGTTTTCACCCTCGATTCCCTGGATCCGCTATTCGATCAGGCGCAGACGCGGTCGTGCAATCCACGCACAAAACGTTAACCGCATTGACGATGGGAGCTATGCTCCATGTCCAAGGCGATCGAATAGATAAATTAGCTATGCAGGATGCCCTATCAGTCGTACAGAGTTCCAGCCCCTCCTACCCGATCATGGCATCGCTAGATATTGCCCGGGCAATGGTGGAGTCGGAAGGCTCTCAGCTCTTCGAGGGCTGTCTGAATGCCGTGGATCGATTCCGTGCCGCATTCAGGGACAGACAAGCCGGCCCGCTTGCGCTCATCGATTATGGAGAAGCAGCATCTGATACAGGCGACTCCTCCCATTCCTATGATCCGTTACGCGTATTGCTCTATGATCGCACAGGCCTATGGAGCGGATTCGAATTGCTCGATAAGCTGGCCGAGCGCAATTGCGCAGCGGAGATGGCTGACGAACGGTTCGTTGTGCTGCTGTTCGGCATAGGCACGACAGACGAAGATGTCGCAAGGCTGCTAGAGGCGATAGACGGGATCGGCCAAGAGCGATTGCGATTGCGTCGAATCGAAAGAGACGGCACGGAGGACAGGCAAGCACAATCCTTACTATCTAACTGTCCGGATGAGCTGTTGGAAGCATTCAGCGGTCCGTTCAAGCTTCAGAGCGCGAATCGGGACGATGAGCAATCGGAGAGAATACCGATCGAAGAGGCGGTGAATCGAACGGCGGCAGAAATGGTCATCCCTTATCCGCCAGGCATCCCGCTGCTCTATCCCGGCGAACCGATTCGGGAATCCATGATTCGGAAGATCCGCGAGTTGGCTGATAAGGGTGCTCGCTATCAGGGGGCGTCTGACGCTGCCATGAAGACGATTCGCGTCATGCGCGGACAGATGGAGAATGGCGATTGAGGATGAGGCTGATGGATATTTTACGATGAGAAGCGCAATCTGCTATCATAGAGGTATCAGAGCAAGCAGAAGGAGACAATTCGGTGCAAGCGTATAAGGGATTGTTCATCACGATTGAGGGCGGCGACGGAGCCGGCAAATCAACGATTATGGATGGCCTGAAGTCTTGGTTGATCAAGCGGGGACTTCAAGTCGTGACGACAAGGGAGCCTGGGGGTATCCCGATTGCAGAAGCGATCCGCAGCGTCATTCTGGATCGAAGCCATACAGGGATGGAGGCCAGGACGGAAGCGCTGCTCTACGCGGCCGCACGCCGCCAGCATCTCGTCGAGAAGGTCGTTCCGGCACTGGAGGCCGGCGCAGTCGTCCTATGCGATCGCTTCGTCGATAGCAGCTTAGCCTATCAAGGACATGCCCGGGGTCTGGGAATCGATGCGGTATGGGAGATCAATCGGTTCGCCATCGAAGACGTAATGCCGGATATTACGCTCTATATGGATATCGAGCCGGAGGTCGGGCTTGCACGCATACGCAAAGCCGGCGCGAGAGAGCTGGACCGTCTGGATCTAGAAAGCTTGGCTTTCCATCGGAAGGTGAGGGAGGGCTATGGCATCGTGTCCGCCCGATTCCTGGAGCGCATCGCGACGATAAGTGCCGAGGGTACGCCGGAACAGGTGCTGCTTCAAGCAATTGAAGAAACGGAGCGCCGAATTAAAGGGTTTTCACACATCGATGTCAAATAGTATAGGATAGTATGACACGTATTTCAAAATGACCGGTTGTCAGCACCAAGAAGGTTGGACGATAGTAGAAATTGAGGAACTCAAGCGTTTCTGTAGGAAACGCAGCATCGGAAGCATAAGCTTGTAGTCAGAGCTACATGAGTACCGGAAATTTCGCTAGCGTTCAAGATTCGCCGCCGAGTACGCTGCGAAGCATATCTACGTGATCACAAGCGGTCCCATAGGAGGGGTTATGATGAAGCTAGTCATTGCCGTTGTTCAGGATAAGGACAGCAACCGGTTATCGAACGGGCTGGTCAGCGAAGGGTTCCGCGCCACGAAGCTGGCAAGTACCGGCGGATTTCTGCGGGCAGGCAACACCACGTTCATGATCGGGATTGAAGATGAACGCGTGCAGGATGTCATGCAAGTTATCCGCAACAATTGCAAGGTTCGCGATCAGCTCGTCACGCCTGTCTCGCCAATGAGCGGATCCACAGACTCCTATATGCCTTTCCCGGTCGAGGTGCAAGTAGGCGGCGCAGCCGTATTCGTCCTGCCGGTAGAACGATTCGAGCATTTTTAATGAGGATTCCATCTCGGGGGAGCATGCATGCCATGCTCTTTCCGATTTATTTAGAAGGATAGGGTGGGAACAGGCATGAAGATTAATCCCGGTTATCGTCCGCTTGGACAAGACCGTACCCGTCCCGATTCCATGGTACGGCCGGTGCATGCCAAGGGCTTCGCAGATGTGATGAGCGGTCAAGAGCATCTGCGGACGCAGGAGGAACTGACTCGGAAGCTGAACGATATTCATCAGCAAGGGGAGCGCTTATCGCGCCATATGACGGTTCGCGAATTGATGCTGTATCGTCAGATGGTGAAGCGGTTCCTGGAGGATACGGCAAGACGCGGTGTCGGACTGCGCGAGACCAAGGGCTGGGATCGCAGAGGGCGCACAAAACGATATAAGCTGCTGGAAGAGATCGATGCGGCGCTCGTCTTGATGGCGGAGGAGCTGCTTAATTCGGAAGAAGGCCGGATCGAGCTGTTAGGCCGAGTCGGCGAGATTCGCGGAATGCTCGTGAATCTGTTCTTCTAGATAGAGGTGCAAGGAATGGGCTTCACTCAGATTGCTGGCCAGACGAAGGCCAAACGGATTCTGCAGGCTGCGATACGTAAGGACGGGGTATCCCATGCCTACTTATTCAGCGGTCCGTCAGGAACGGGACGCAAGGCGATGGCGATGGCATTCGCCCAGACGCTGTTCTGTACCTCCGGAGGGGACGATGCATGCGGCACGTGCCTGTCATGCCGGAAATTCGAGCACGGCAACGAACCTGATCTGCACGTAATCGTGCCGGATGGGGCATCGATTAAGATCGATCAAGTACGCGATCTGCAGCGGGAGCTCTCCTATCGAGCTGCGGACACCAAGCGTAAAATATATATTATGGAACAAGCCGACAAGATGACGCCTCAGGCCGCGAACGGGCTGCTTAAATTTCTCGAAGAGCCGGTCTCGCCGATCGTTGCCATTCTGCTCACGGACAATGCCTATGCGGTACTGCCGACGATCCGCTCGCGGGCGCAGCTGGTACCGTTCCTGCCGATGTCGCCGAGCGAGATGCTGGAGACATTGCTGCAAGAGGGACAGCCTGCGCAGCTCGCGCGTGCCGCCGTCCATCTGGCTTCCGGCTTGGACGCCTGCCGTGGCATCATCCAGCAAGAGGGGTTTGCAGAAACGAGAAACCAAGTGATACAATTAGGCAAGGACAGTATATCCCGTCTGCCAGCGGCCATCGTAACCGCGGGACAGGTATTCAAGTCCGGAGAAGCCGACAAGATGGAGCTGTTCCTCGCGCTTCTCGTTCTATGGTATAAGGATCTGCTGCATGTACAAGCCGCCAGGCGTGACCATATTGTGTATCAGGATCAATCGGATTGGTTCGACAAGCATGCCTTCGAGCGTCCAGCGGCCGGCTGGGTCGCCTGCATGGAGCGTGCGTTAGAGGCAGGGAAGCGAGTGCGCGCGCATGTGGCGCCGCAGCTCGTCATCGAGCAATTTCTAGTTAACATACAGGAGGGCCATGATGTCCTTATATAATGTAGTAGGGGTCCGCTTCAAGAAAGCGGGCAAGATCTATTATTTCGACCCTTCTGCCCATTCGATCGACAAGGACGAGCATGTTATCGTCGAGACCGCGCGCGGCATCGAATACGGCAAAGTAGTGGTCGGTCAGAAACAGGTTGGCGAACAAGACGTCGTGCTGCCTCTGAAGCGCGTGATTCGTGTCGCGAATGAAGCGGATGCGCGCGTCGTCGAAGAGAATAAGACGGCGGCGAAGAATGCTTTTACGACGTGCATGGAGAAGATCAAAGATCATCAGCTGAAGATGAAGCTGGTGGACGTGGAGTTCACGTTCGATCGTAACAAGATCATCTTCTACTTCACGGCGGAGGGCCGCGTCGACTTCCGTGAGTTGGTGAAGGACCTCGCGAGCGTATTCCGTACCCGTATCGAGCTGCGGCAGATCGGTGTGCGCGATGAAGCGAAGATGCTGGGCGGCATCGGTCCATGCGGCCGTATCCTATGCTGCTCATCGTGGCTCGGCGACTTCGAGCCGGTGTCGATCAAGATGGCCAAGGATCAGAACTTATCTCTTAATCCAACGAAGATATCCGGCTTATGCGGCAGATTGATGTGCTGCCTGAAGTATGAGCATGATAATTACGAGAGCGTCCGCGAAGAGCTGCCGGCCATCGGCAAGACGGTCGTCACTTCCTATGGCGAAGGCAAGGTGACGGGCATCAATCCCGGTTCTCGAACGGTATATGTCCATCTCTTCGAAACCGGAGGCAAGCCGAAGGAGCTTCCGCTCGACGATTGTGTAGTCAAGTAAGGAATTATCGTCATAAGGTCAGGCTAGCAAGCTATGCTGAGGTGGGAATTTGGAGAACAAAGGTGTATTCGGTCAAGTAACCAAGCTGGAGACGAGCATGCAAGCGATCCTGGCGGAAACGAGCGAGATGAAGGATCGAATCAAGACGCTGCTCGAGGAGAACAAGCGGCTGAGCATCGAGAACACGCAGCTTCGGAAGCTGCTTAAGCTGGAATCGCAGCCGCCGGAGAACCCGGTCAGGGCTAGAGGCGCATCAACAGGTGCCTTGGCAGTCGAATCGGCGGATTCGGAGGAGACTGCCGCAGTCGAGCGAGATCACATGCAGCAGCAGATCAGCGGCGGATACGATAACTTAATTCGGCTATACCACGAAGGCTTTCATATTTGTAACGTCAATTACGGCCATCTACGAACAGAAGGCGATTGTCTATTCTGTTTATCATTCCTGAATAAATAGTGCATCATGCAGGGGACCCGTCTTGGGTCCTCTTTGTGCGGGAATGGCGCAAGCGCCGAGAAGTAGGAGATGATGAAGTGACGAGCGAGTCCTATGTACTGAAGCCCAGCGAACGGTTGGACGATCTATTAACGCATGACCTCAAGATCATACAGAGCCCGGAGGTGTTCAGCTTCTCGATGGATGCCGTGCTGCTGGCACGGTTTGCCGGATTGCCGATGCGTGGGAGAGTGCTTGATCTCTGTACAGGCAACGGCGCCATCCCGCTGCTCATCTCCACGCGTTCCAAGGCGCAGATCGAGGGGGTAGAGATTCAGCCGCGCCTTGCGGATATGGCGACGCGATCGGTGGCCTTGAACGATCTGTCCGCGCGCATCACGATACATGAGGGAGATATCCGAGACTTCCACTTGCATGCAGGGTATGGGGTCTACGACGCGATTACCGTCAATCCGCCGTACATGCCGGTCACGCGCAGCGATCTGAACCATAATCCGCACTATGCGGCCGCCCGCCACGAGATCTACTGCACCTTGGAGGATGTGGCAGCAGCCTCTGCACGTCTCGTGAAATCCGGCGGAAAGGTATCCATGGTTCATCGTTCGACGCGGCTGACAGAAATATTCGCGGCACTGCAGCGCGTGAAACTGGAACCGAAGCGGATTCGATTCGTCCATCCCTACGCGAATGCCGAAGCGAATATGCTGCTGATTGAGGCCGTGAAGGACGGGCGGCCCGAGGTGCGGGTATTGCCGCCGTTAATCGTCTATAATGAAGAGAAGCAATATGTACCCGAGCTGCTCGAGATCTATTACGGCGGAGCGGGCGTGCCAAGAGAAGAGGAGAAGGCCCATGCGAATCCAGACCAGCTTTCGGACGATTGACGGTACGAAGGCTTCTACAGGAACACTATATATAGTAGGAACACCAATCGGGAATCTCGAGGATATGAGCTACCGCGCGATTCGAACGCTCCGCGAGGTCGATCTGATCGCCGCCGAGGATACGCGCCAGACGCGCAAGCTGCTCACGCATTTCGAGATTGCAGCCCGTGTCGTAAGCTACCACGAACACAACAAGGCTGCCAGCGGTCCGGAGCTAATCCGGCTTCTGGAGGAAGGCCAATCCATCGCGCTGGTCAGCGATGCGGGCTTGCCGGGCATATCGGACCCGGGCGAGGATCTTGTGAGGGATGCTGCGGAGCGGGACATTCCCGTCGTCCCGATTCCGGGGCCGAATGCAGCCCTATCCGCGCTTGTCGTATCCGGATTGTCGACGGAGCAGTTCTTGTTTGCCGGCTTCCCGCCGCGTGAACGCAAGGGATTAACCCGATGGTTGGAGAAGCTGTCCGGCGCCGACGCAACGCTGCTCGTCTATGAATCGCCGCATCGGATCTCGAAGACGCTGCAGGCCATGCTGGACGTGTGGGGCGATCGGCGTATCGCACTGGTCCGGGAACTGACGAAACGATACGAAGAAGTCGCCCGCGGGTCGATTGCCGATGCGCTTCGGCTATTGGAGGAACGTCCGCCGCAAGGCGAGTACTGCATGATCGTCGAAGGAGCCGGCCGCAATCAGCTTACGAGCGGGGGAGGCTTATCCAGCGAAGAACGAGTATGGTGGGAGAAGCTCAGCGAGTCCGAGCATGTACGGCATTACGAAGCGCTAGGCATTGACCGCAAGGAATCGATGCGCAAGGCTGCAGGCGACAGAGGCGTGTCCAGGCGCGACATCTATCAAGCTTGTCTTGCGGGAGATGATCCGGAAGGGGAGGCCTAGGCAGAAAAAAAAAGACCTTCCGGCGCCGGGTTCGAGCGCGGAAGGCAACAAGGAGTATAAAAAAGGTTAGAATTAACTTGGTAGGATGTTTCTATTATAACCTAAATATCGCATTTGTGTAGCCTATATTTTCATATCCGGCCAGAAAGTTATGGAAAAGGCAGTATTTCTACTTGGTAAGAGGTGCCGGCATTTCCGAAATGCAGTCATTGCAGACGATTTTGCCTTTAAAATAAGAGACATTCTCGGCGTTGCCGCAGAAAATGCAAGCCGGTTCGTATTTCTTGAGCATGATGCGCTCACCGTCGACATAAATTTCCAAAGCGTCTTTCTCGCCGATGCCCAACGTGCGGCGCAGCTCGATCGGAATTACGACACGACCCAGCTCATCAACCTTTCTTACGATACCTGTAGATTTCATCATAATCTATTTCCCCTCTCCATGATTTCAACAATATTCGACAAGGATCTACGTTTTTCTTCTACTCATAGTACCAACCATTCCCATAATAGTCAACATGAATTTAAGAGATTGAATGGATGAGAATGGCCGTTTTACTAGGTTAGTCAGCGATATCTGCAAGAATATGCCTGTATATGAGCATATTCGGGATGGGAACTAAATTCGACACTTATCGACATATTCGACAAACTCACTGTTTTCATTGTCGAATCGACCGATTAGGGTGAAAAGAGGTGACGGCCATGCAATACGATTTAGCCGAAGAAAAGGTGTTCAAGGATCCCGTACATAAATACATCTACGTCCAAGACCGTACGATCTGGAACTTGATCAATACGAAGGAATTTCAGCGGCTGCGGAGGATCCGGCAGCTCGGCACTTCGTATCTTACCTTCCATGGAGCGGAACACAGCCGGTTCTCGCACTCGCTGGGCGTGTACGAAATTACCAGGAAAATCATCTCGCAGTTCGAGAGGAGCGAGTATCCGGACTGGCCGCGCGAGGAGCGTCTTGTCGCCTTGTGCGCATCCTTGCTCCACGATGTCGGGCACGGTCCGTTCTCCCACTCGATCGAGGCGGTATTCGACACGGATCACGAGGATTGGACATGCCGCATTATATTAGAAGAAACAGATGTGAATCGCGTCCTTCGCGCGGTTGCGCCGGACTTGCCGGACAAGGTCGCGGCAGTCATCCGCAAGACTTACGATAAGCCGATCGTCATCAGTCTCGTGTCCAGCCAAATGGATGCCGACCGGATGGATTACCTGCTTCGTGACGCATACTTTACGGGCGTGAACTACGGAACCTTCGACCTGGATCGCATTCTCCGCGTACTGCGCCCGTACCGGGATCAGATCGTCGTCAAGGAAAGCGGGATGCATGCCGTCGAAGATTACTTGATGTCGCGATACCAGATGTATTGGCAGGTCTATTTTCACCCGGTCACGCGCAGCTCAGAGATCGTCCTCAGACAAATATTTCGCAGAGCCAAGGAATTATATGCGGGTGGGTACAGCTTCCGATCCATGATGAGGCCGCTTGAACGGTTATTCAAGGGATCGCTGACGACGGACGATTATTATCAATTGGATGAATCGCTCGTGCAGACCCAATTCGTTCAGTGGATGGAGGAGACGGACGGCCTGCTCGCAGGCTTGTGCCAGCGCTTCCTTCAGCGTAAGCTGTACAAGTACATCACGATGGATCAACAGGATGAGGCGCTATGGGAGAGAATCCGCGCCCAATTCGAGTCAGTCGGGCTGCACCCGTACTATCACTTAGAGATCGATTATCCGTTTGACCTGCCTTACCATGTATACCGGCCCGGGAATAAGGACGGGGAAGATAAGGCACCGATCCTCCTCCTAGGCGAGCAGGACCGGCTATCCGACATTTCGGAACGCTCCGATATTATTCGTTCCATTGCCGGATTGCACCGCGGGAAGTACCATCTATATTACCCGGAGGAATTGCTGCTCAAACAGGAGGCAAGCCTATCGCCGGAGATTCGACAACTGTTCGGCTTATGACGCGAAACGCGCGGCGCGCGAAAGGAGTAATTACGACATGCTTATCGACACACATACCCATCTTGACCATTCCAGATTCGACAACGATCGCGAGGCGGTCATTCAACGTGCGCGAGAGGCCGGCGTTGAACGCATGATCAATATCGGCTTCAACCGTGAGACGATACCGACGACAATCGCCCTTGCGGAAAAATACGATTGCATTTACGCGGCGGTCGGCTGGCATCCGGTGGACAGCATCGAGATGCAAGACGGTGACCTGGCGTGGATCGAATCGCTGTGCAGCCATGAGAAGGTCGTGGCGATCGGCGAGATCGGACTCGATTATCATTGGGACACCTCGCCCAAAGACGTGCAGCATCAGGTGTTTCGCGACCAGCTGCGGCTAGCGAAACGGGTCGGCAAGCCGGTCGTCATCCATAATCGCGATGCGCACGAGGATATCGTAAGAATACTGCGCGAGGAAGGTGCCGATGAGATCGGGGGCGTCATGCATTGCTTCTCGGGGAGCTGGGAGACGGCCAAGCAATGCCTCGATATGAACTTCTACATTTCGTTCGGCGGACCGGTGACGTTCAAGAATGCAAGGGTTCCCAAAGAGGTGCTCGCGAAGGTGCCGATCGACCGGCTGCTGCTCGAGACGGATGCCCCATATTTGGCACCGGACCCTTTTCGAGGGAAGCGAAACGAGTCCGCATACGTCTCTTTAGTGGCTGACGCAGCGGCGGAAATTCGAGGGAAAAGCAGGAAGGAACTTGAAATTATCACCGGGGAGAACGCTGGAAGATGTTTCCGATTCCCGCAAAAGAGCGTATGAACGCAAGAATACGGGATGTAGCAGCGGAAAAAACTAAACTTTCCTTACGTTTCTGGCTGTAAATGACCGGATTTTCCGAAAATAGCGTGTAAATCGCATTTAAAGCGTTCTTTACAATGTAGGTCCAAAGGCGGTATGATTCATCACAGAGCTTCACGAACAATGTATTCCATTTCCAGATTCGCTTAGTCTCCTAACGGAGAGCGGGGGAACCGATGCACCGGATGCTTGCCCACTTGCAGCCGGCTGCAGATGAATTCTTCTTGGGGTGAATAGAGCTGACCAGCCGCCATGAGCGGTGGAAGGCTCCTAGGGCGACTCTCTTGCCCGAACCCGACAGCTAACCTCGTAAGCGTACATAGAGAGATCGTCTCGTGCATCCACATGACTATGTGTATTTTCCTATTCGGAAGCCACGAAGGATCCTCTGTCGTCGGCTTCTTTATTTTTTGAATATTGCGTTAAGCCGCGACATAGGGTTACTCATGGGGGTGGGACGACGATCGTTAGGCTGGAAAGGCGTGCCTAGCACGCACACTACTCAATAGTCGCGTCAATATGTATTCGTGCGTCTCTCTCAGGCGGCGGGGCTATGAAGGAGGACCGAAGAAGTGGGTGAATTTCCGGTTAAGGAATCCCATGGTACACGATCATCCAGCATGACTTTCGCATTGCGATGGAAGCAAGACAATTTGCGTTTGATAACCATAAGCGCCATCATCTCAATCGCTATGACTTTCATGTTACTGGTGTTGTTATACGGAACGGCTAACAAGAGCGTCTCCGTAGTAGTGAACGGACAAGAAACCGTTGTTTCGACGAAACAATGGGTCCTGGAACGCCTGCTGGATGAACAAGCTATTACGATCGGACCGCATGACAAGCTCTCCATGCCGCTGAATGCAGCGCTTAAGGATGGAGACCGCGTCGTCATCGAACAGGCGGTACCGATAACCGTGAAGGCCGACGGGCAAGTAAAGACGTTCTATACGACAGAAAGAACAGTGGGGGCAGCGGTCGAAGAGGCCAATATTATACTCCGCAGTCAAGACGAGGTTGTTCCGGCATTGAATACGAAGCTTGCGGCAGAGACGGAGATTACAGTCGTCCGCGTCGATAAGCATCGTATGCAGACCGAGCAGCCGATGCCATTCACCATCGTGAAGAAGGAAGATCCGAGCCTGGAGAAGGGTAAGGAGAAGGTTGTGCAGCAAGGCAAGCAAGGTACGATCGTTGCGCAATACGAGAAGGTGTACGAGAACGGCGTTCTCGTCGAGAAGAAGCTGCTTACGAAGTTCATGTCGGAGTCGAAGCGCGATCAGATCGTGGCGGTCGGTACGAAGAAGCCGCAGCCAGCAGTGACGATTCTGTCGTCCAAATCGCCTGACATTGCTACGGTATCCAAGCAGGGAGTGACGTTCAAGGCGAAGAAGGTGCTGAAGAACGTGACGCTGACTGCCTATTCGGCCGGCGTAGAGTCGACCGGCAAGGATGAGAATCACCCGCAATACGGCGTTACGGCTTCCGGCGCGAAGGTCAAGGAAGGCCGAACGATCGCGGTCGATCCCAAGGTCATTCCCATCGGTTGGTGGGTCTATATCGAGGGAGTCGGATTCCGGCGCGCGGAAGACAAGGGCAGCGCGATCAAGGGCAACAAAATCGACGTCTATTACGACAGCCACACGCGTGCAGAGAAGTTCGGCAAGAAGAGCGGCTATACCGTCTATGTCCTCGGACCGAATAAACCGACGGCCAGCTAGCGCGGCGTTTCCGTGCCGTACGAGTATGCCTGCATCAACCCGTGATTCATCATATGGGAATGCCGAGATTTTATGCCTAATTCCAAGCCTCTATTCGCAGCCGCCTCAAGGCGGCTATGGTAGAGGTTTTCGTCTTGTTATCCTACGGATTGCTGGGCTTGCAGCCCGCCCTCCGGATGTATAGAGTTAGACGAATGGGGCTACCATGAAGTTGCATGTCGGACAGGCCGGACAGAAGGGAATATCAGGATGATCAATGAAGTGATTGTCGTAGAGGGAAAAGACGATACGGTCGCGATTCGCCGCGCGGTGGAGGCCGAGACGATCGAGACGGGCGGCTCTGCGATCGGCGAAGAAGTATTGCGACGAATCGAATTGGCTGCTGCGCGGAGAGGCGTCATCATCTTCACGGATCCCGACCATGCGGGCGAGCGGATTCGCAAGATCGTTGCCGCGCGCGTACCGGGCTGCAAACATGCCTTCTTGCCGCAAGAGGAAGCGACCTATAAGGGCGATATCGGCATCGAGAACGCTTCGCCGGCGTCCATTAGGCGGGCACTGGCGGCAGTGAGGAGCGAGATCCCCGTAGGAGAGGCTCCGGAAGGACAGGTCGTCAGCTGGCAGGAGCTGATGGAGGCTGGGCTAATCGTGCATCCGGCAGCGGCGTCGAGAAGGCTGTCTGTAGGCAAGCTGCTGGGCATCGGATATGCGAACGGCAAGCAGTTCCACAAGCGGTGCGCGATGTTCCGAATCACGCCGGAGGAATTCAGAGAGGCGCTGGCAAGATTGGAACGCGAAGAGCGGGGAGGCGGCGGAGTATGACAGAGGATATGCGGCAGAGCGGCGCGGAGGTATCGTCGCCGAGAAGGACGAAAGAGATCATCGCGAAGTACGGCTTCACCTTCAAGAAGAGTCTGGGACAGAACTTCTTGATCGATCAGAACGTGCTGCGCAACATCGTGCAGGCAGCCGAGCTGGACAAGACGGCTGGCGCGCTGGAGATCGGCCCCGGAATCGGCGCGTTGACCGAGCAATTGGCGAAGGCAGCAGGCCGCGTCACGGCCGTCGAGATCGATCAGCGGCTCATACCGATCCTGCGCGACGTCATGAGCGTCTATGACAACGTCGATATCGTGCACGGCGATGTTCTGAAGCTTGCGCTGCGAGAGTTGATCGCCGAGAAGTTCGCCGGGCTGGAACGCGTCAGCGTCGTCGCCAATCTGCCTTATTACGTGACGACGCCGATCCTGATGAAGCTGCTCGAGGAGCGGCTGCCGCTCGCGCATATCGTCGTCATGATCCAGAAGGAGGTCGCCGAGCGAATGGCAGCGGCGCCTGGCGGCAAAGACTACGGGAGCCTCAGCATAGCGGTGCAATATTACTGCGTGCCGAAGCTGGTGTGCACGGTGCCGCATACGGTATTCATTCCGCAGCCGAATGTCGACTCGGCCGTGATCAAGCTGTCGGTGCGCGAGCGCCCGGCTGTCGAAGTGTCGGATGAGGCGCGGTTCTTCCGCATCGTCCAAGCGGCATTCGCGCAGCGGCGCAAGACGCTCGGCAACAATCTAACCGCCGTATTCGGCAAGGACCGGCGCGAGGCCATGCAGGCCGAGCTCGAATCGCTCGGCATCGATCCGGTTCGCAGGGGAGAGACGCTCTCGCTCGAGGAATTCGCAGCAATCAGCAACGCCTTCACCGCCGAAGCCTGGCCTATTTAAGGTGCTCCGTATAATCCGTGCGGTTGCTTGAGCAGCATTTGCGAACCCGAAGGCTGGTCGGCCTCTACATGGCCGCTTGTCAGAACCGAGAAGGTTGGACGATAGCAGCAATTGAGGAACGGAGCTACAGCATTTTCCGTAGGAAACGCACATCGGAAGCATACGCTAACAGATCTACGTGAGTACCGGAAAGTGCGCTAGCGTTCAAGATTCGAAGCCGAATAATCCCCGTAGCCTAACTTCGTTATCACAAGCGGCCCACTTCCGCCATAGGATGGGGGGAAGAGGTGATTAGCCCATGAAGCAAGGCGATTATGTCGTGCGTAGATCATACGGAGGCGACGTGTTATTCCGGATCGACGCCTTTCGCCAGCAGACGGCCATCCTGAAGGGGACCGATTATCGGCTCTTGGCGGATGCGCCCTTGAACGATCTGACCGTCATCTATGATCCGGACTCGACGGATGCGACGCTTGAGGTTCGGATCAAGGAGCATGAATCGATGCGTCGGTTTCGCGAGCAGTCCAAGTCCGCGTCTGTCTCCGTGTCCGCGTCCCTAGACGCCGACATGGAGCGCATGGCGCCGCTTAACGTGCCGGCGGGCATGACGTACTTCGATCTGCCCGGCAAAATCCTGCATCTGGACGGAGACGGCCATTACCTGCGGAAGAGCATGCAGCTATACGGCCAGATGCGAATACCCGCGCACGGCATCCATTCACACGAATCGCTGATGGCTGATATCCTGCGACGCATGCTCCCGCAGCTGCAGCCGGACATCGTCGTGATTACCGGCCATGACGGCGTGTATAAGCAACAGCCGAGCGCAAACTTATCGTTACTCAGCAGCTACAAGAATTCGCAGAACTTCGTGAATGCGGTCCGAGCCGCCCGCGAATACGATCGCAGCCGCGACAGCTTAATCGTGGTGGCCGGGGCCTGTCAATCGCACTTCGAAGCGTTGCTCCAAGCAGGCGCGAACTTCGCGAGCTCGCCGGGACGCATCCTGATCCATGCGCTTGACCCCGTATATGTGGCCATTCAAGCGAGCAAGACGTCTATTCGGGAGACGGTTAACCTGGCGGACGTCATTCGCGGGACGATCAGCGGAACGGAGGGAATGGGGGGCGTAGACACGCTAGGCAAGTACCGGATGGGAATGCCGAAGCCGAAAGTCGTTGAAAAACCTGCGCAAATCGCTGTGAACGAAGGCTAAAATCTACAAAGTGTCTAAAAAGGGTAAAAAGCCCGTTGACAACTCTTTTCGACTGTTGCTATAATTATTGCTTTGTTTGACAAACACCTCTTTTTCCAGTATAATGGACGAGAAAGAGGTGGTTGTGGACAATGGCTAAAAATGCGCTGTTGGAAATCAAACGGAGCTTGGAAGCACACGTGGGGTCCAAAATTTGTCTTCGGGCTAACGGCGGCCGTCGGAAGACCATTGAACGTACCGGTGTGTTAGAAGAAATCTACCCATCTGTTTTCATTGTCAAACTCGACCAGGAACAGCACGCGTTCAAGCGTGTTTCTTACAGTTATGCTGACATCCTGACGGAATCGGTTGAGGTCACCGTAGTAGGTGACGAAGGCCAGATGCGGATTACTTATATCCAGCAATAATGGACTTCGGTCAATCGGCATGACGGCAATCGGCTTCGGGCATCCTAACGGGGAACACTTCAAAATAACCGCTTGACAGCGTCGAATCAGCTTCTCGAGTTGCTTCGTGATCACAAGCGGTACATGGAGGGATCCGTTAATGAGCCGAAGACGAAGAAGCGTCATGTCGGAGTCGTTCAAGACGGAATTGGCGAAGGATCTCGGTTTCTACGATACCGTAGCCAAGGAAGGCTGGGGCGGCATTCGAGCCAAGGATGCAGGCAATATGGTGAAACGAGCCATTCAGCTGGCTGAACAGACGGTCGCGAACAAGAACGCGCCGTGAAGGATGCAGCCGGAGCGAATCGCTTCAAGAGAACGGCCCGCCCGCGCGGTCAACGTGCGGCAGCGGGCCGTTTTCGCTTTTCGGATAGCGTTTTGTTATAATAGGGAAAAACTTCAAACCATGCGATAAAGCCAATGAGATAGCAGTCTGTAAGCGAACAGGTGGTATTGGATGAAGATCTATGAGAAGGCGCCGGCGAAGATCAACTTGCTGCTGGACGTCCTGCACAAACGGAATGACGGCTTCCATGAAGTCGAGATGATCATGACGATGGTGGATCTGGCGGACCGGCTGGAGATGGAGGAGCTGCCGCGCGACACCATCATCATCTCGAGCCAGGCCGGCTATATTCCGCTGGACGAGAAGAACTTAGCCTTTCAAGCGGCCCGGCTGATCAAAGACCGGTATGACGTGCGCAAAGGCGTATATATTCATCTGGACAAGCATATCCCGGTTGCGGCGGGCCTTGCAGGGGGCAGCAGCGATGCGGCGGCGACGCTGCGCGGGTTGAACCGGCTCTGGGGGCTGAACATTGCCGACGAGGAGCTGCGGAATCTCGGCGCCGAGCTCGGGTCCGATGTTCCATATTGCGTGACCGGCGGGACAGCGATCGCCCGCGGCAGAGGCGAGAAGCTGGAGATGATCGCACCTCCGCCGCAATGCTGGGTCGTGCTCGCTAAGCCGCCGATCAACGTGTCGACGGCAGATGTGTACGGGCGATTCCGCGTAGGCGACTTGAAGTCGCACCCCTCTACGGCGAATATGCTCCAAGCGCTGCAGGGAGGGTCGTTCCAAGGCATGTGCGATGAGCTCGGCAATGTGCTCGAATCCGTCACGCTGCCGCTGTACCCTGAGGTGCAGCAGCTGAAGGAGACGATGCAGCGGCTAGGGGCAGACGGCGTGTTAATGTCCGGAAGCGGGCCGACGGTATTCGGGCTGGTGGCGAAGGAAGCCAAGGCCGTACGGATCTATAATGGGCTTCGAGGCTTCTGTAAAGAAGTGTTTGTGGTAAGAATGCTAACATAACCTTTACGCGCTCCTTGATAGAACCCGTATAAAAATGATATATTGACTGTATAATATTCGGGTTTATTGGGGGGACCATCGTGAAGAAATTGAAACGGAGCGCTAGATTGGTTGAAATGACGCAATATTTGTTGGCACGCCCCCATACGTTAATTTCGCTGACAGCATTCGCCGATCGGTATCAATCTGCGAAGTCCTCGATTAGCGAAGACCTTGTCATTATCAAGGAAGTATTCGAGGGTGAAGGGATCGGAGAGCTGCATACGCTCGCTGGAGCCGCCGGCGGCGTGAAGTACATCCCGAAGGCGGATAAGCAAGCGGCACTCACCGTCATCCATGACGTCTGCCGCCAGCTGGAGCAGCAGGAGCGCGTGCTGCCAGGCGGATACTTGTACATGACGGATATGCTCGGACAGCCGGCGCTGATGAGCGAGGTCGGCAGAATCTTCGCATCGGCCTTCGCGAATCGCGAAATCGACGTCATTATGACGGTCGAGACGAAGGGCATTCCGCTCGCTTACGCAACATCGATGTATCTGAATCTTCCAGTCGTCATCGTGCGGCGCGATAACAAGGTTACGGAAGGCTCTGCCGTCAGCATCAACTATGTATCCGGCTCGAACAAGCGGATCCAGACGATGTCGCTGGCCAGGCGGGCGCTGCGGGAACAGTCCCGCGTCCTCATCATTGATGACTTCATGAAGGCAGGGGGAACGATCCAAGGGATGATGGATCTGCTGCTTGAATTCAATGCGAAGGTCGCAGGCGTCGGCGTATTCGTCGAATCCGGCGAAGTCGGTACGGAAGAGCGATTGCTCGAGGACTACGTGTCGCTGGCCAAGCTGACAGCCGTCGATCTGAAGACGAAGCAGACCACGATTATTCCCGGTAATTATTTCTCAACCTAGGAGGAACTATTCATGTCGACTAAGCCAACTTTGATCGCTTCGGCCGATGCTCCGGCAGCGATCGGTCCGTATTCGCAGGCGGTGCGGATCGGCGATTTGCTGTTCACGTCCGGCCAGATTCCGCTGAACGCACAGGGCGAGCTTGTTCAGGGCGGCATCGAGGAACAGGCGCATCAGGTATTCCGCAATTTGCAGGCGGTATTGGCCGAAGCCGGCACAAGCTTGTCGGATGTCGTGAAGGCAACGGTATTCTTGAAGGATATGGAACAATTCGCGGCACTCAACGCGATCTATGCTTCCTACTTCGGCGAGCATAAGCCAGCGCGATCGACGGTCGAGGTAGCGCGGCTGCCGAAGGACGTGCTTGTCGAAATCGAGCTTATTGCAGCGATCCCTGTCGAGTAGTGGCGAAAACGTCTAGAATAGAAAAAAAGTTTATCATTGGACGGTTAAATTTCCAAAAACAAGAAGGATTTCAGCCGAGAATGTGGAATTATACACCAAGTCTTCGATAGGCAAAGGTGGTGAACACAAGTGCAAATTACCGATGTTAGACTCCGCCGTGTAAATTCCGAAGGAAGAATGAAGGCGATCGCCTCGATCACCATTGACAATGAATTTGTTGTTCATGACATTAGAGTCATTGACGGCAATAATGGGATGTTCGTGGCTATGCCAAGCAAACGTACTCCGGATGGAGAATTCCGGGATATCGCGCACCCGATTTCTTCGACGACGCGGGAGAAGATCCAAGCCGCCGTTCTTGCCGAATACGAGCGCGCAGCGACGGAGGAAGAAACCGTAATTGAAGAAGGTGCATGATGGGTCGCAGCAACAAGAAAAGAGAGCCTAAGGCTCTCTTTTCTTATGTGGTCGCTTGTGATCACGAAGTATCGCTATGTAGCGTATTCGACTTCGAATCTTGAACGCTAGCGAAAATTCCGGTGCTCATGTAGCTTTGACTACAAGCATATGCTTACGATGCTGCGTTTCCTACGGAAACGCTGGAGCTCCTCATTTTCTACTATCGTTCAACCTTCTCGGTGCTGACAACCGACCTTTTTGAAATTGTAAGGCATATGCTATATTCTTATGAAAAGCAAGTACTATAAACACAACCATAAAGATACGGCCTTGGGCCGAGGAGCAGGAGGAATAATAACGACATGAATAAAATGGCGATTGTGCTTGCGGCTGGTCAAGGCAAGCGTATGAAATCGAAGTTGTATAAGGTGCTGCATCAGGTATGCGGCAAACCGATGGTAGGGCATGTGCTGGACGCGGTTGAGGCAGCCGGCTGCAGCAGAACGGTCGTCGTAGTCGGACATGGCGCAGAGACGGTACAAGGATACGTTGGGGAACGCGCGGAATGCGTGCTGCAGTCGCCGCAATTGGGTACCGGGCATGCGGTTATGCAGGCGGAACAAGCGATCGGCTCGGAAGAAGGTACAACGATCGTCCTATACGGCGATACGCCGCTGATTACGCCGGAGACGATTCAGGCGATGTTGAGCACGCATGAATCGAGCGGCGCGGCTGTCACGTTGTTGACTGCGCATTTTGCGGATCCTACGGGTCTTGGCCGTATCATTCGCGACGAATCGGGCAAGGTTGAACGCATCGTCGAGCATAAGGACTGCAACGCGCAGGAGCTGCTCGTCACGGAGATTAACGCCGGCACGTACTGCTTCGACAACCGCAAGCTGTTCGCGGCGCTCTCGCAAGTGAAGAATGACAATGCACAGGGCGAATACTATCTGACGGACGTGATTGGGATTCTGCAGTCCGCAGGCGATACGGTACAGGCTTATTGCACGAGCGATCCGGCAGAGGCGATCGGCGTCAACGATCGCGTCGCGCTCGCGGAGGCAGAGATGCTGATGCAGAAGCGCATCGTGAAGCAGCACCTGCTCCAGGGCGTGACATTCATCGATCCGGCAGCAGCCTATATCGAAGCGAGCGTGAAGATCGGCGCGGATACGATCGTCTATCCAGGCACGGTGCTCCGCGGCAACACGGTGATCGGGCAGGACTGTATCGTAGGTCCGAATTCGGATATCACGGATACCGTGGTCGGAGACGGCGTAACGATCAAGCACTCCGTATTGCAGGAAGCGAATGTGTCCGACGCATGCAGCATAGGGCCGTATGCGAATCTGCGACCGGGCTCGGTGCTGGGCAAGGGCTGCAAGATCGGCGATTTCGTCGAACTGAAGAATGCCACGCTCGGCGAGGGCAGCAAGGTGTCGCATCTGAGCTACATCGGCGACGCCGTGGTAGGCAAGGATGTTAATATCGGCTGCGGCGCCATCACGGTGAACTATGACGGCTACAATAAATTCAAGACCGAGATCGGCGACAATGCCTTCATCGGCAGTAATAGCAACCTGATTGCGCCCATTCGCATCGGCGAAGGCGCCTATATCGTGGCAGGCTCGACGATAACCCAAGACGTGGATGCCAATGATCTGGCGATCGCGCGCGAGCGTCAGGTGAATAAGGAAGGCTACGCGGAGAAAATTCGCGCGCGCGCGAAGGCGAAGAAGGAGCGTACGAGCAAGGGTTAATCCCGAAGCGGAATGGCAAGAATAATTGGGAATCGATAGAAGGCAAGAGGAGGTTCCCTTATGACGCTTACCATCCATGCAGAGGAAAGACGCGTAGAGACGAAGAACGACTTGCGTCAGCTGCGTAGCCGAGGCAAGGTGCCAGGTGTCGTGTTCGGCAAGAACATCGGCAAGTCGACGCCGATCGCGATCGAGGAGAAGGAGCTGCTGAAGATGATCCGCTCCAATGCGAATGCCGTCGTCCAACTGACGGTGCCTTCCATCGGCACGCAGCCCGTCATGCTGACAGACGTGCAGCGCGATCCGTTGTCCAGGCATTTGCTGCATTGCGATTTTCACCAAATCGATATGAATCGCGCCGTTCGGACGCAAGCGCGCCTCGAACTGCACGGCATAGCCCCGGGCGACCGGGAAGGCGGCATCGTGCAAGCGATGCTCCATGAGATCGAGATTCAGTGTCTGCCGGGCAGCATACCGGAGGTCATTGCCGTCGATATCTCGACACTGCAGATCGGGGAGAACATTCTTGCCGGCGATCTGAAGATGCCGCAGGGCGTCACGATGCGTACCGATCCGGAATTGGTCGTCGTGACGATACTCGCGCCGCAGAAGGATCTGACGGAGGAAGAGGCCGAGGACGCGGCAGTCGAATCGATCGAGGCTACCTCCCGTGCCGGAGAAGCGCAGCACGAAGAGGTCAAGACCGAAGCGTAGCCTAACGCAGCCAGCCTTAACACACAAGCTGCCCCACCGCTCTGTAGCGATGGGGCAGCTTTCCTGCATGGCAGCGCGGCAGTCAGTATCCCGGCCTGGATATGAAGATGAATCGATCGCGTTCGTAGCGCAAATCCGCGATATGCACGTATCGATCGCAGAACTGCGAGATAAACCCGATATCGCAATGCTCCGATGCCAGGTACACCTGAATAGGGACATCGTGCAAAATATGATCGTAAAAATGACGGTCTTCGGTGAGCCGCTGTCCGTTGTAATAGATACACGAATCGGCGAACAAATCAGGCAACATATCATTGACCATGTAATCACCTCTCCCTATAATGACCATTGAGAGCGAACAATCGTTGCAGGCAAGCCGACATATTTTATAAGAATATTCATTTTTTATAGGGAAAAGAGGAGAGAAACCGCATGAAATGGATTGTCGGCTTGGGTAACCCGGGCTCGAATTATCAGTCGACGCGTCATAATGTCGGATTCATGGCCGTCGACGAGCTGGCACGCAGATGGGGCTTCCCGGTTAGCCAGGGCAAGTTCAAGGCATTGGTCGGCGAAGGCAACGTGCAGGGGACCAAGGTCTATCTGCTTAAGCCGATGACGTATATGAATCTCTCCGGCGAGACGATCCGCGCATTCATGGATTACTATAAGGCGGACCTTGACGACCTGATCGTGATCTATGACGATCTGGACACGGAGATCGGCCGCATTCGGCTGCGGTATCAGGGCAGTGCAGGCGGGCATAACGGCATCAAGTCGATTATTCAGCACACCGGCACGCAGACGTTCAACCGCGTGCGCATGGGGATCTCGCGGCCCGCGCCCGGCATGAATATCGCGGATTACGTGCTGTCCCCATTTCCCAAAGCTGAGCAGGAGACGCTTGCGGCGATGGTACAATCCGCCTGCGATGCGGTCGAATTTGCGCTATCCCATCCCTATGAGGAGACGATGGCAAAGTATAACCGTTAGTTTTCCCTGAATCCGGGCATACTGGAGGTATACCGGATTATCAGGAGGCATACAATGGCTGTGAATTATGTTTGCCGGCATTGCCGGACATCGATCGGATCGCTGGACCAGAGCGGTCTCACCGAGACGAGACTAGGCTTCCATTCCTTGACCCCCGAAGAGCGCAGCGATATAATAGCGTATAACGCGAACGGCGATGTGACGGTCAAGGTCGTCTGCGACTATTGCCGCGAAGCGTTAGAGGCCAATCCGGAACTGCTGCTAGTGGAGAGCCCGCTGCAGTAAGTCGGGCACGGACGCACGGCGTAATGCCGGCATGCCTCGCAATAGACGCTGATTACGGCCTGGGCGTTTCTGTCGCCGAGGCTCTTTTTCCTGTGTGCATGTATGCGTAATTTTATCAATGGCCAGTTGTCAGCGCCGAGAAGCGTTCAAGATTCGATGTCGAGTAGGCTTCTCGAGATACATCGCGATCACAAGTGGCCCTTTTCCCGATAAGAAAGTAGGTGTCCTTTACGTTGAAGACGTTAATGGAGGCATTCGCGTTAGACCGTGACGTGCAGAACGTGTTGACCGGCTATGAGCGAGGCATGCGCGAGCAGCTCGTGTCCGGTCTTGCCGGCTCCTCGAGGCAAGTGATGATCGCGGCGCTTCGCCAGAGGCTGCAGCGCCCGCTCTTGGTCGTGACGCACAATATGTTCGCCGCGCAGAAGATGGCCGAGGACCTGCAGGAATGCTTGTCCGAAGGGGAAGTGCTGCTCTATCCGGCCAATGAGCTGGTAGCGGCCGAAGCGGCAATATCGAGCCCGGAAACGCTGGCGCAGCGGATGGATGTACTCCTCCGGCTGTCGCGCGGCTTTCGCGGGGTTGTTGTCGTGCCGTTCTCCGGCGTGCGGCGGTACCTGCCGACGAAGAGTTTCATGGCGGAAGCGCAGATTGAGCTTCAGGTAGGCGCGACGCTGCCAATGGAAGCGTTCTTGCTCCGGATGGTAGAGCTAGGCTACGAGCGGGTCGACCGCGTCGAGAATAAGGGCGAAATGAGCGTCCGCGGCGGCATCGTCGACTTCTATCCGCTGACCGCGCCGGTTGCCTTCCGCGTCGAGTGGTTCGATGACGAGATCGATTCGATCCGTTCGTTCGACCCGGCCGACCAGCGCTCGATCGATAAGCTGAATGCGTACGTCGTGCCGCCGTGCAAAGAAGTAATGGCGGACGGTCGCCGGCAGGCGAACGCGGCGCAGCATGCATCCGAGCTTCTCGAGAAGCAGCTGGAGAAGATGACGGACCGGCTCGCCAAGGATCGCCTTCGCGAAGAGATCGGTTCGGAGCTGGAGAAGCTGCGGCAGCAGGTCTATTTTCCCGAAATCTATAAATATATCGCGCTGCTCTATCCGGAACGGGAGACGTTGTTCGATTACGTTCCGTCCGATACGATGCTCGTGGTGGACGAACCTACTCGCCTGATCGAGACCGCCAAGCAGCTGGAGCGGGACGAGAGCGAGTGGGCAACGCATCTGCTCTCGAACGGCAAGTCGCTGCCCGGCTTCGCGCTGGCGAAGGAGACCGATCAGATTCTGTATCATCGGCCGTTCCCGACCTTATTCCTATCGCTCTTCCTGCGCCAGATCCCGCATACGCAGCCGCAGAATATCGTGAACGTCATGAGCCGGGCGATGCAAGATTTTCACGGACAGATGAATGTATTGAAATCAGAGATGGATCGCTGGCGCAAGACGAATGTCAACGTCATCATGCTGGCAGGCAACAGCGAGCGCATGGAGCGGATGAAGCGGGTGCTGGTGGACTACGGCATCGAGCTCCCGACGATGCTCGAGGGCAATCTGCAGAGCGGCTTCGAACTGCCGGCTGCGCATCTGGTCGTCATTACCGAGGGCGAGATGTTCTCGCAGAAGCAGCGGAAGGCGCGCAAGATCGATAAGAAGATCGACAATGCCGAGCGGATCAAGAGCTATACCGAGCTGAAGGTGGGCGATTACGTCGTCCATCAGAACCACGGCATCGGCAAGTATATGGGGATCGGCACGCTCGAGATCGGCGGCATCCATAAGGATTATTTGCATATTCTGTATGCGGGCGGCGATAAGCTGTCCGTGCCGATCGACCAGATTGACCTGATTCAGAAATACGTCGGTTCCGAAGAGAAGGAGCCGAAGATCTATAAGCTGGGCGGCAGCGAATGGACGCGGGTCAAGAACAAGGTCCGCTCCTCCGTCCAGGATATTGCCGACGACTTGATCAAGCTGTATGCCGAACGCCAGGAGACGACGGGCTTCGGTTTCGGCCGCGATACGCCGTATCAGCAGGAATTCGAAGCGATGTTCCCGTACGACGAGACGCGCGACCAACTGCGGGCGATCGAAGAGATCAAGAAGGACATGGAGACGCCGCGTCCGATGGACCGGCTGCTCTGCGGCGACGTCGGCTACGGCAAGACCGAAGTGGCGGTCCGGGCTGCCTTCAAAGCGGCGATCGAGGGCAAGCAAGTCGCCGTGCTCGTGCCGACGACCATTCTGGCCCAGCAGCATTACGAAACGTTCCGCGAGCGATTCTCCGGTTATCCGTTCAATATTCAGGTGCTTAGCCGTTTCCGTTCCCGCAAGGATCAGAACGAGACGATGAAGGGGCTGAAGGCCGGCACGGTGGATGTCGTAATCGGCACGCACCGCTTGCTGTCGCAGGACATCATCTTCAAGGATCTGGGGCTGCTCATCGTCGACGAGGAGCAGCGGTTCGGCGTCTCCCACAAGGAGAAGCTGAAGAAGCTGAAGACGAACGTGGACGTCTTGACGTTGACGGCGACGCCGATTCCGCGGACGCTCCATATGTCGATGCTGGGCGTGCGCGACCTGTCGGTCATCGAGACGCCGCCGGAAAATCGCTTCCCGGTGCAGACGTATGTCGTGGAGTACAGCCCATCCCTCGTGCGCGAGTCGATCGAACGGGAGCTGGCACGGGGCGGACAAGTGTATTATCTCTACAATCGCGTGCAGGGCATCTACCAGATGGCGGAGCAGATCAATGCGCTCGTGCCGGAGGCGCGCGTCGCCGTCGGCCACGGGCAGATGTCCGAGCAAGAACTCGAGAAGACGATCCTCGACTTCCTGGACGGCGAGTCCGACGTGCTCGTCAGCACGAGCATTATCGAGACGGGCGTCGATATTCCGAACGTGAACACGTTGATCGTGCATGACGCCGACCGCATGGGCCTGTCCCAGCTGTATCAGCTGCGCGGACGGGTCGGGCGGTCCAACCGGATCGCTTACGCCTACTTCACGTATCAGCGCGACAAGGTGCTGACCGAGGTCGCCGAGAAGCGGCTGCAGTCGATCAAGGAATTCACCGAGCTCGGCTCGGGCTTCAAAATCGCCATGCGCGACTTGTCGATCCGCGGCGCAGGCAACCTGCTCGGCGCGGAGCAGCACGGCTTCATCGCGTCGGTCGGCTTCGACCTGTACTCGCAGATGCTGGCGGACGAGATCGCGAAGCGCAAGGCTGTCATGTTCGGCGAGGAAGCGAAGGCGGAGCGCGAGGTTACGACGCAGATCGACCTCAGCATGGATGCCTACCTGCCTTCGGATTATATTTATGACAGCATTCAGAAGATCGAGATCTATAAGAAGGTGGCCGTCATCCGGAGCAGAGAAGAATCGGAGGACCTGCGCGAGGAGCTGGTCGACCGGTTCGGCGATCTGCCGGAAGCGGTCGATAACCTGCTCGCCGTCGCGCGCCTCAAGCTGTTCGGCCGCGCCTACGGAATCGAGCAGATCAGTCAGCGCGGCGAAGATCTTATGCTGCGCTTCGCGCTTCATGAGGCAGCTCGGATGGACACGAAGAAGATCGATAAGCTGAATCTGGCTTTCGAGAACCGCTTCACCCGCGTGTCCGTTGCCGACGGCTCCCCGCCGGTGATCCAATTGCGCGGCAAAGGACTGGGCGACCCGGAGAAATTGGAAATGTTGGAGAAGTATCTGCTACAATATGAGCAAGCTCTTAAAGAGGAAGTTCAAAAAGTCCACTTGTGATCGCGAAGCGATTCGAGAAGCCTATTCGACGTCGAGCCTTGAACGCTGGCGAAAGTGAAGCTTATGCTTCCGATGTGGCGTTTCCTACGGAAAGGCTTGAGGCGCTGACAACCGGCCATTTTGAACATGCATTCAAATTCGAAAGGGGAACTTCAAGATGTTGCTCAATAATCGCAGATCGGCATGGCGGCGTCTACCGCTATTGGCGGTAATCCTGATGCTCGTCGTGACGATGGCGGCCGCTTGCGGCGGCAAGAAGGACGGCGGGGCAGCGATGCCCGGCGCCGGAGAAGGACAAGCTGTCGCAACCTATAAGGACGGCGGCAAAGTAAGCCAGAAGGAATTCGACAAATATATCACGATGCTGGAGATCACGAATCCGCAGACGGCGATGTATCTGTATATCGATCCGAGCTTCAAGGAATCGGAGCTGAAACGCTACATCACGTTCAAAGAATTCGCGAAGCAAGCAACGGATGAGGATAAGAAGCTGGCGAAAGAGAGCTCCGAGACGTTCGTAGGACAGCTGGAGCAAGCGCTGAAGGGCGAAAGCGCGGAGGATCTTAAAGGTCTGATGGACAAGTCCGGTCTGACGAGTGCCGAAGCAGGCAAATTCGTGGACCTGCTCGTTCAAGCGCAGGAAGTTGTCGAACGCAAGCGTCAAGGGTATATGGCTGAAGTGAAGGACGATGCGATCAAGGCCGAATTCGACAAAGCGCCGGCGGATTACAACATCGTCAGCGTTCGGCATATTCTTGTCGGCACGACCGACGGTTCGACGGGCGAGGAGCTGCGCACGGAGGAAGAAGCGCTTAAGCGCGCGGAAGAAGTGAAGGGGAAACTTGACGCCGGAGGCGACTGGACGGCGCTGGCGAAAGAATATTCCGACGACGACGGCTCTAAGGAAGCCGGCGGCTTGTATGAAGACAAGGAAGCCGGCGGCTGGGTCGAGGAGTTCAAGCAAGCCGCGAATACGCAGCCGATCGGCGAGATCGGCAAGCCGGTCAAGTCTTCGTTCGGCTACCACGTCATGAAGGTCGAGAAGCGTGACGAAATGACGTATGAGAAACTGTCGGAGGCGAGGAAGTCGACGATCCGCGAGACGCTGGCGAATCCGAAGCTGAACGAGTATATGACGGCCGAGCAGGACAAGCTGGAGATCAAGGTCGATCTTCCGAAGGAAGAAGCACCGGCTGGGGAAGAGACGCCGGCTGAAGGCGCAGGCAATGATGCAGGCGAGACGTCGGGCAATGGTGCCGAAGCCGGCACGGAAGGCGACGCAGCTAAGGAATAAGGTACGCGACTTGAATATCCTAACATTAGACGGCCTTGGCTCCGGATTCCCGGACGGAGGCCGTCTTTTTGGCGCGCGGCCGCTGGGGTTGGATATCTCCAGAATACGGGTAGTGTGGCAATGACGATGTCGGGGCATTCTATAGGCAGCAGAAGCCGAACCGGCCCGCGCGTCCGATTCCACGCACGCAGGCCTGATGCTTAGGCACGCTGGATGGCGGCGTATAAGAAAATGGGTAGGGATGAATACTATGGTCAGATTCGCTATCACTCGCCGCGAGCGCTGAACGCCGGAGCGGGCAGAACGGATCGAGGCGTCCCGCGTGTGCTCTGTGCACTCCCAGCTGCAGAATCTTCACGAACACGAAATAGAAGCCGTTCCTCCAGTCGATTCACAATCTTCAAGGAAAGTGGGGCATCTAGACATGAAAGCAACTGGAATTGTTCGCCGTATCGATGATCTCGGACGTGTGGTTATTCCGAAGGAAATCCGCCGTACGCTGCGCATCAGAGAGGGCGACCCGCTGGAAATATTCGTCGATCGCGACGGAGAAGTGATCCTGAAGAAATATTCCCCGATCGGGGAGCTTGGCGACTTCGCAAAGGAATACGCAGAATCGTTATTCGAGAGCACGGGGCACACAGCGATTATCTGCGATCGGGATACGATCATCGCGGTGGCGGGCGCATCCAAGAAGGAGTTCATGGAGAAGCCGGTAGGGGCGATTCTGGAACAGTGCATGGAGAATCGCAAGCCGATTGCCGAAGCCGGCGGCGGATCGTTCGAGCTGGTGAAGGACACGTCGGACGAATACACGTCGTTCGTAGCGGCGCCGATCATTGCCGGCGGCGACCCCATCGGCGCTGTCATTCTCGTCAGCAAGGAAGAGAACGTGACGATGGCGAACATGGAAGTCAAGATGGCCGAGACGGCAGCGGGCTTCCTCGCGAAACAGATGGAGCAGTAACCTGTAATCCGATAATGGAGCTTTCGCGCGATGCGGAAGCTCCTTTTTACCGTGAGGTGCGGCTGCACGCCTGCGAAAGGAAAGACCGCCATGCGTAAAATGGGGTATAATGGATGCCTAGGCCTTACAAAGGCAGACATGAGCGGGCGGTGACAGATGGCGCAATGGAGAGCATAAAAGATTCGGAGGCACGGCTCGGAGAAGAGGAGGCAGCGGCTGCAGGCTTGTCCGTGGACGGCAAATCGCGGGATGGCGGAGGAGGCTGGCTGCGGGGTGCGGCGCTGTTAGGCGGTGCGGCGATTATTTCGAAGGCGATCGGCACCTTGCAGAAAATCCCGCTGCAGAACATCGCCGGCGACCGGGTGTTCGGCCTCTACAGCGCGGTATACCCCTTCTACCAGCTGCTCTTGTTCTTGGCCTCGGCGGGCATACCGGTCGCGCTGTCGATGCTGGTTGCGGAGCGGGGGCGGCAGGGCACGGAGGGCTGGCAGTTGATTCGGACAGCCATCCTTCTGATGAGCGTGACCGGCGCTGCCGGCTTCGCCGCAATGTGGTTCGGAGCGGAGACGTTCGCCGGCTGGATCGGCGACAGGGATGCCGCGCAGGCGATCCGCATGTCCGCGCTCGCACTCTGGTGCATGCCGGTATTGGCCGCGCTTCGGGGGTATTTTCAAGGCTTGGAGCAGATGGGGCCTTCGGCAGTATCTCAGGTGGCGGAACAGGCTGTACGCGTCGCCGCGATGCTGATCCTCCTTGCCGCCGGTTGGCAGCTGGGGTGGGGAGACGGCGCGCTGGCCGCCGGCGCGACGCTCGGCTCGGCGTTCGGCGGCGCAGCCGGGCTGGCGGTCATGCTGCGCGCTTGGCAGCTGCATCGCAGTCGACAGCCGGCCGAGAAGGCTGCTGCGGCGGTCGTACGCAGGAAAGGCCGTTCGAGGCTGGGGGCAGATGCAAGGCTGCTGGCGGCGGTCGGGCTGCCAGCAGCGCTGGCATCGATCGCCGTGCCGCTCGCCGGCATCGTCGATTCGTTCACGGTGCCGGGATTGTTGGCAGCAGAAGGGCTGGCGCCGCAGGATGCGATGGCGCTGTTCGGGCTGTACAGCCGGGGTCAGCCGCTGACGGCGCTTGTCGTGATGACAGCCGGCGCGATCGCAGGGGCGATGGTGCCCGGCATGGCGGCCGCGAGATCGAGGCCGGCTGCCGGAGATGGCGCTGCAACGGGCATGAGCGGGCAAGGTGGGGATGCCGAGGCGGGCATGCAAGCGGCAGCGGCGCAAGCCGCGACGGCTACGCGCTTCGCGTGGACGCTCGGGCTTGCCGCGAGCCTCGGCTTGCTGCTGCTGGCTAGGCCGATCAATATCATGCTATACGCTGACGGCGCCGCAACAGGCACGTTAGCCATCGTCGTGTCCGCAGCATGGGCGGGCACGCTCGGCGCCGTCACGGCTGCGGCGCTCCAGGGGCTTGGCCGCGCGCGCCTTGCCGCCGCGCTGCTGCTGCTCTCGGCGCTGCTCAAGGCAGCGCTTAACGCCGCGCTCGTGCCGGCGCTGGGC
>JAEZCJ010000207.1 GCA_023433615.1 Bacillota bacterium
GTGGACTGAAAACGCTCTTGTAAACTGCATGCCCATGAATGACGAACATCGGAAAGCCGTATGAGGGAAAACCTCACGTACGGTTTGATGAGGAGGGGCTGAATTTCTTCAGCCCTTTACTCTAGCATGCGGCTAAGCGTTCGGGTACGGCGGGTTGGGCGGAAGTGGCGAGGGACGAAATCGTTCGGTATGTGGTATAATAATGGGACGGAAACTGGATTAGGGGTGTTGGACCATGATGTTGGATCGATTGCAGGCGCTGGCGGACCGGTACGAGAAGCTCAGCGAGCTGCTCTGTGACCCGGATGTCGCGGCAGATCCGAAGAAGCTTCGCGAATATTCGAAGGAACAATCGGACTTGCAGGAGCCTTTCGCGGCTTATACGGAATATAAGGAAGTGCTCGGCCAACTGGATGACGCGAAGGTCATGCAGGCCGAGAAGCTCGACGACGAGATGCGCGAGATGGTGAAGCTTGAGATCGAAGAGCTGACCGCGCGCAAGGATGAGCTCGAGGAGCGGATTCGCGTGCTCATGCTGCCGAAGGACCCGAATGATGACAAGAACGTCATCATGGAGGTGCGCGGCGCGGCAGGCGGCGATGAGGCGGCACTGTTCGCGGCGGACTTGTACCGCATGTACATGAAGTTCGCCGATTCGCAAGGGTGGCGCGTGGAGATGCTCGACGCGAACGAGAGCGACCTGGGCGGCTTCAAGGAGGTCATCTTCATGATCTCGGGCAAAGGCGCGTACAGCAAGCTCAAGTACGAGAACGGCGCGCACCGCGTACAGCGCATTCCGGCGACGGAATCGGGCGGCCGGATTCATACGTCGACCTCGACGGTAGCGGTCATGCCGGAGGTCGAGGAGGTCGAGATCGAGATTCTCGACAAGGATATCCGCGTCGACACGTTCTGCTCGAGCGGTGCCGGCGGCCAGTCGGTCAACACGACGAAGTCCGCTGTCCGCGTGACGCACGTGCCTACCGGCATCGTCGCGACGTGTCAGGACGGCAAGTCGCAGAACGATAACAAGCAGAAGGCGCTGCAGGTGCTTCGCGCGCGGATCTACGAGATCCATCGCCAAGAAGAAGAGGCGAAGATCGCGGGCGACCGCAAGAGCAAGGTCGGTACGGGCGACCGCAGCGAGCGGATCCGCACGTACAACTACCCGCAGAGCCGCGTGACCGACCATCGGATCGGGCTGACGCTGCATAAGCTGGACGCGGTCATGAACGGCGATATGGTCGAGATCGTGAACGCGCTGACGCTTGCGGAGCAGACCGAGCTGCTCGAGCGCGAGAATATGGCAGCCGGCGTATAACGGCCCGTGTACAAGAATAGGAGGTCGCCATGTCGACGGAAGGCAGAGAAGTGCCGCGCCGCTACGAACAGCCGGGCGGCCTGACCATTGGAGAAGCCTGCATGCAGGCTTCTTCTTATTTGGCCGAGCATGGCGTGGAGGAGCCGCGCGCGAATGCGGAGCGGCTGCTCTTGCATGTGCTGCGGCTGGACAAGGCGGCGCTGCTGCGCGATTGGCGCGAGCCGTGGCCGGCGGTTGCGGCATCTGCTGTAGAGGCAGGGTCAGGCACGCTGGTGCATGCAGCGGGAACAGGAATCGGAAGCGCAGATGATGACGCTGAGGCGAGTAAGGACGAGGAAGTCGGCGCATACGCCGGTCATGAAGAGGCGGACATCGGGCATCTACCGATTGCGTCGACGAATGAGTCTGCGTCTGCATCAACGCCTGCTTCGATTGCGGCTGAATGGGCACGACTATTGGAGCGCAAGGCGGCAGGAGAGCCTGTGCAGTATTTGATCGGCGAGCAGTGGTTCTATGGCTTGCCGTTCGCGGTGACGCCGGCCGTGCTGATCCCCCGGCCGGAGACGGAGCTGTTGGTCGAAGCGGTGCTGGAAGCCGCCGACCGGCTGTGGCCGGATGCGCGCGGGGCTACGGAGCGCGCAGATGCTGCCGCACCGACGGTCGTCGACGTCGGCACGGGCAGCGGCGCCATCGCCGTGACGCTGGCATCGCAGCGTCCAGGCTGGCGCGTGGAGGCGTCCGACCTGTCGGCGGACGCCTTGGAGACGGCGCGCGGGAATGCCGCGCGCCATTGCGCAGCTGCGCGCATGCGGTTCGCGCAGGGCGACTTGCTCGCGCCGTTCGCGGGGCGCGGGATCGACGTGCTCGTGTCGAACCCGCCCTACATTCCGGCGTCCGACATCGCCGGATTGCAGCGCGAAGTCCGCGATCATGAGCCGCGGCTGGCGCTGGATGGCGGCAAGGACGGTCTCGACCCGTACCGGCGCATGCTGGAGCAGCTGCCGTCGCTCGCGGCGGTACCGCGGATCGTTGCGTTCGAGCTGGGCCAGGGCCAAGCGCAGGAGGTTGCTCGGATGCTGCGGGAAGCGGGCCATTGGCCGGATATTCGCATCGTGTCGGACTACGCAGGGATCGAGCGTCATGTCATCGCGGTTGCGCCATTGGATTAGGATGAGGGTCTACCGAGCTGTATGCTCGGATAGGCCCTTTTTTTTCTTCTGGCCGCTATCCCGTTGAATCAGGAACGGCGAGTATCTCGCGAATTCTAACCGCTATCCCGTCGAATCAGGAGATGATGGTCCAGTGAAATAATGACGCTATTCCGCGTTTCGGCGAAGGGCGGGCTGCCTGATCGAGAGGGATTGCGGCCAGCAGGATCGTGGAAGGGGCTGTCGCCTGATCGAAAGGGATAGCGGTCAGAAGGACCGTGGAAGGGTACTACCTGATCAAACGGGATAGTGGTTAGAAGGAATGCATAGAGGACAGTTGTGCGTGGTTGCAAACTATTTTTCGCGCTAGCGGGAGATTAAGAGGTTTAAAGTTTGAGAGAGCGGACATACTAGGGACATAACCGTTCCGGAACGCAACCCTGAAGCGCCGACGGGCGCCGGAAAGAAGGGCTTGTGTCATGGTCATCCGCCATCCTTACTCTCATTCTCATTCGTATAAATTTCCTTATCGCGCTTCTTACGGGTACTTGATTCTCGCTATTATGATGCTGATTATGTCTTGGGAAAGCATGAAGTCGGACGCTGCCGTCGCAGGCGGCGCGATTCCGGAGGAGTCGATTCGGCTCCGCATCCTCGCCAATTCGGATTCTCCGGCCGATCAGGCCGTCAAACGGCACATCCGCGATGCGGTCGTCGCCGATATGCAGCGCTACGCCGCTCAATCGCATACGATCGATGAGGCACGGCAAGACATCGCGAGCCGCCTCCCGGCGATCGAGCAATTGGTGCGCGACGAACTTGCGAAGCGCGGGTTTCGCTACGCCGTTAAGGCAGAGCTCGGCACAGTTCCCTTCCCGACGAAAATGTACGGCGGGACCGTCTACCCGGCAGGCGACTACGAGGCGCTGCGCATCACGCTTGGCGCCGGCGCCGGACAGAACTGGTGGTGCGTGTTGTTCCCGCCGCTCTGCTTCGTGGATTCGGTCAGCGGAGAGGCCGCAGAGGTACAGGCGGCTGCGGTCTCGGCGGCAGCAGCGCAGCAAGCAGGCGATGCAGAGCAGCAGCAGACTGCGACACCCGAGAAGCCGGAAGTGAAGTTCTTCCTATGGGAGCTGCTGCAGAAGATCGGCGAATTCTTTAGCAAGCTGTTCGGCTAAGGACTCGGAGTCAAGGAGCCATTGCACCAGCACGTGCAGTGGCTCTTCGCGCGTCTAGTCTGCGATTCGGGACGAATGTGCTATAATGATGGGCACATGGACACAACGTCCACTATTCTGCAAAAGAGGGCGCACAGTTGAAACAACATACGACGAAACAATGGGATATGAACGCTTCGGCACCAGGCGCCCAAGACATTGCGTACGCGCAGGCAGCGGCGGTGCTTCGGAAAGGGGGCACGGTCGCTTTTCCGACAGAGACGGTGTACGGTCTGGGGGCTGATGCGCGTGATTCGGCTGCGGTGGCGCGGATATACGAAGCGAAGGGAAGACCTTCCGACAATCCGCTCATCGTTCATATCGCGAATCGCGGACAATTGGCAGACATCGCGCTTCCCTACGGCACGATCGAGCACGCGCTGATGGATGCCCATTGGCCGGGGCCGCTGACGATCGTGCTGCCGGCGAAGGAGGGCGCGGTGTCGCCGCGCGTAACCGCGGGGCTCGATACGGTGGCCGTGCGCATGCCGGCCCACCCGGTCGCGCTTCGGCTGATCGCGGAGGCCGGCTGTCCGGTCGCGGCGCCGAGCGCCAATCGCTCCGGCAGGCCGAGCCCGACGACTGCCGCGCATGTCCGGGAGGACCTGGACGGCCTGATCGACGGCCTGGTCGACGGAGGCCCTGCCGATGTCGGCCTGGAGTCGACGGTCGTCGAGGTCGACGGCGGGATCGTCCGGGTGCTTCGCCCCGGCGGAGTGACGGTCGAGCAGCTCCGTGCGGCCAGCGGCTGCGAGGTCGTGCTCGACGAGTCGCTGCGGCTGCAGGCTGCGGGAGTCGATGCTGCGGATCAGCTCGCGGAAGGCTCGGAGGGTGAACCAGGCAATCGAGAGGCCGCTGCAACGGATACCGGGAATTCGGAACCGACAGCAGCGGGTGACGCTTCGGCAGCCGTTGCACCGCATTCGCCGGCGCCGCGTTCGCCCGGCATGAAGTACGCGCACTACGCGCCGCGCGGCGAGATGACGCTCGCGCTCGGTGCGGCGAACGCCGTGCATGCTTATATCGCTCGCGAAGCGGCTGCCGCGCAAGCGCTCGGCCTGCGCACAGGCGTGCTCACGTATGACGAGCACGCGGAGGCTTACGCTGACGCCGTCGATGTCGTCCGGTCTTGCGGCCGGCTCTCGCAGCCGCTGGAAGCTGCACAGCGTCTGTACGCGGCGCTTCGCGCGTTCGACGAGCAAGCGGTCGAGCGCATCTGGGCCGAAGGCGTCGAGGCCGAAGGGATCGGCCTCGCGCTGATGAACCGCCTGGAGAAGGCGGCGGGCGGCCGAATCGTCCGCGTCCAGCCGCAGCCAAGGTCACGGGCATAAGCGCCTCCGCCGCATAACCGAACAAGCCCGTCATGAACGCCTCCTTGTCCGCATAGCATGGTTAGAGAATGCTGCGGAATACGGAGGAGATCGAATGGATATCGCAACGGTTGCTGCCGGCCAACTGCTCACGGTACTGGTCATCGCTGTCGCGCTGGGGATGGACGCTTTTTCGCTGGGCATCGGCATCGGTCTCAGAGGGATTCGCAAGCTAGACATTCTGAAGCTGAGCTTCATCATCGCGTTGTTCCACGTGTTGATGCCGCTTGGCGGCATGTATACGGGCCAATATTTCAGCACGCTGCTCGGCGATGTCGCGACCCGGGCAGGCGGCGCGCTTCTGCTGCTCCTTGGCGGACACATGGTATACAGCTCGCTGCGAGGCGAAGAGGTGCAGTCGTTCGACCATCGGACGTTCTGGGGCATGCTGGTATTCGCGCTCAGCGTGAGCATCGACTCGTTCTCCGTCGGCGTGTCGCTGGGCATGTTCGCGACCGATGTGCTGCTGACCGTGCTGTTGTTCGGTTTGTTCGGCGGGTTGATGTCGATTCTCGGCCTGCTGCTCGGCCGCAAAGTAAGCCGCGGACTGGGCGAATACGGAGAAGCGTGCGGCGGGGTCATCCTGTTCGCATTCGGCGTGGTGTTTTTACTATAATGAGAAGTAGCATGCTGCATAATTGCGCATGCGTGACATGATCGGATAAAAAGGGGGATGTGCGGCTATGACCCGGATTTTGTTCGTCTGCACCGGCAACACATGCCGCAGCCCGATGGCAGAGGCAATTCTGCGGGAGCGGGCGCGCGCTCGAGGCGTGCGGGTAGAGGTGCGTTCGGCCGGCGTGTCGACGGTCGACGGCCTGCCGATTTCCGCGCACGCGGTCGAGACGCTGCGATCCCGGCAGGTGCCGCATGGCGGTTCATCGAATGCGGTAACGGCGGAATCGGTCGCATGGGCTGAACTGATATTGGCGATGACGACCGGCCATAAGCGGAACTTGATCGAACGGTTCCCGCAGGCGCTCGACAAGACGCATACATTCAAGGAATTCGTAGAGGATCGCAGCGATGTCCTAACGGATATCGGGGAGCTGGAGCGGCTCTACTCCGAGTGGCAGCTGAGCCAGGCGCTCGGCACGCCGTTCTCGGACGAGGACCGCAAGCGGCTCCTGCAGCTGGAGCAGCGTATCCCGAGCTTCGAGATCGCCGATCCGTTCGGCGGCTCGCTGGAACTGTACCGGCTTGCAGCCGACGAAATCGGCGAAGCGGTGGACCGATTGCTCGATAAGCTGTCGAAGGATGGATAAAGGGCGCAAACAACGATTGATTTTCTCGCGCCGATCCGGTATGATTTGGGTAATGATAAGACGGATCCGATGTAACTGGCGACGGAAGTGGGCAACCACGGTGGAGCATCGGAACATACGGCCGGTCGCCTGGGCAAAGAGCTGCGCGCTATTCGAGTGCGTCATGCTCTTTTTTTCGTCTTGAACCCTTGGAATTAGGTATACTATGATGGACGTTCAAAAAGTTCGGTTGTCAGCAGATCTGCCTGGCGTAACTTCGGGATCACAAGCGGGATTTTTGAACAACTGCTAAGATGGACAACCACTATACCGGGAGGAATGGGTATGAAGATCGCAATTGGCGCGGACCACGCCGGTTATCGGCTGAAGGATGAGATCGTGCCGCTCTTGAAGGAGCTGGGCCATGAAGTAGAGGATTTCGGCTGCGACTGCAATCAGTCGGTCGATTATCCGGACTATGCGGTTCCTGTCGGCGACGCCGTCGCATCGGGCAAGGCAGACCGCGGCATACTGATCTGCGGCACGGGCATCGGCATGACGATCGCCGCGAACAAAATCCCCGGCATCCGCTGCGCGCTCGTGCACGATATGTTCTCGGCCAAGGCAACGCGCGAACATAACGACACTAACGTACTGGCGATGGGCGAACGCATCATCGGGCCGGGCTTGGCGCAAGAAATCGTCCGCATCTGGCTGGAGACGCCGTTCTCGAACGGCGAACGGCATGTCGGCCGCGTGGGCAAGGTGAAGGCGCTCGAAGCGAAGTATACGATTCATCCCTAGCTTGAACGAATGACATTCCGATATCCGCTGATTGCAACTGCATGACACCGAGGGGGAAGCGAACATGGCTGAAATTCGGTATGCGGCAATCGCCGCAGATGTAGAGACGATCGTGCGCGAGCTGGCAGCGGCTGCGGGCTTGAAGGCCGGGCAGCTGCTCGTGATCGGTACGAGCACGAGCGAGGTAGCAGGCCGGCGGATCGGCACTTCCGGCACGACGGAGGCCGCCGCGGCGATCTATGCCGGCGTGGAAGCGGCGCGGCAGGCCATCGGCTTCGAGCCGCTGTTCCAGTGCTGCGAGCATCTGAACCGCGCGCTTGTCGTCACGCGGACGACGGCCGAACGGTTCGGGCTCGAGGAGGTATCGGCCGTGCCGATACCGGGCGCCGGGGGCTCGATGGCGGCTTACGCTTATCGGCAGCTGCCGGACGCGTGCCTCGTCGAGAACGTCGCGGCGCATGCGGGCATCGACATCGGCGACACGCTGATCGGCATGCATCTGCGCCGCGTGGCGGTGCCGGTACGGCCGTCGATTCGCTCGATCGGCGAAGCGCACGTCACGATGGCGTACGCCCGGCCGAAGCTGATCGGCGGCGCGCGTGCCGTGTACGTGCTGGAAGAGTCGACGCCGGGAGCGGGGGACGAGACGCGCGGCACGTGCGAGTAGGCGCGGACGCGAGCTTAGGTACGGCAGGTGAAGACAGGACGGCAAGCCGGCGAGTACGAGCGCCGCGAGATTAGTGGGATTTCCTACCGTTAATTCTCTCGAAAGAGCCAAATATGAGAATTTAGTGGGAAATTCTGCAGTTATTTTGGCGAAATCACTTGTAAATACAATTCTCCGAAGGAATTAGGTGTACTTTTTGACCTTCATTCCGAACGATAGTGTAACACAGATGATTTAGCGATACTTATTGCACAATTTCACCGGTTGATTGGCTGAATAGCTGCACATAGATGAATACCATACATTGGGGAGGACATGAATCATGGAAAATCTGCGTAAGCAAGACCCGGAAATCGTCAAAGCGCTCGGCCTTGAGCTGCAGCGTCAGCGCGACAACATCGAATTGATCGCGTCGGAGAACATCGTCAGCGAAGCCGTTATGGAAGCGATGGGCACGGTGCTGACGAACAAGTATGCCGAAGGCTACCCTGGCAAGCGTTACTACGGCGGCTGCGAATATGTGGACATCGCAGAGGATATCGCGCGCAAGCGCGCAAAGGAACTGTTCGGCGCCGATCACGTGAACGTGCAGCCGCACTCCGGCGCACAGGCGAACATGGCCGTCTATCTGGCAGCCCTCAAGCCTGGCGACACGGTACTCGGCATGAACCTGGCCCACGGCGGGCACTTGACGCACGGCAGCCCGGTCAATGCATCCGGCCTGCTCTATAACTTCGTCGCTTACGGCGTCAGCGAAGACACGTTCACGATCGACTACGAAGAAGTCCGCAAAGCGGCCTTCAAGCATCGCCCTCGCCTGATCGTCGCCGGTGCCAGCGCGTATCCGCGCATCATCGACTTCGAGAAGCTCGGCCAAATCGCGCAGGACGTAGGCGCGCTGTTCATGGTCGACATGGCGCATATCGCGGGCCTGGTCGCAGCCGGCCTGCACCCGAGCCCTGTACCGCATGCGCATTTCGTCACGACGACGACGCACAAGACGCTGCGCGGACCGCGCGGCGGCATGATCATGTGCCGTCAGCCGTGGGCGGCAGCCATCGATAAAGCCGTATTCCCAGGCTCCCAAGGCGGCCCGCTGATGCATGTTATCGCATCCAAGGCCGTAGCGCTCGGCGAAGCGCTGCAGCCATCGTTCAAGACCTACGCGGAGAACGTCGTGAAGAACGCGCAGACGCTGGCCGAATCGCTGCTGGCCGAAGGCCTGAACCTCGTATCCGGCGGTACGGACAACCATCTGATGCTGATCGATACGCGCAACCTGAACATTACCGGCAAGGACGCGGAGCATGTGCTCGATTCCGTAGCCATTACGGTGAACAAGAACGCGATTCCGTTCGATCCGACGAGCCCGTTCGTCACGAGCGGCATCCGGATCGGCACGCCGGCTGTCACGAGCCGCGGCATGGACCAAGAAGCGATGAAGACGATCGCCAAGGTCATCGCGCTGACGCTGAAAAATTCCAAGGACGAAGCGAAGCTGGCCGAAGCGCGCAACCTGGTGCGCGACCTGACCGCGAAATTCCCGCTCTATCCGAACATGCAATACTAATTCGCATCTGCGATAACGCCGCAAGGCGCTGCCTGGCTTCATGCCAGGCAGCGCCTTGTTCTGTTAATGGGGCAGGGCTGCGATGGCAGCCGCCGAGTGTTCCTTGCGATGGTGGAGCGTATAATAGCTCAATGCGGAGAAGGCTGCAATGACGGCAGAGACGAGATACATCGATGCGTAGCTGCTGCCTGCCGCGAGCATTCCGAGCGCGTACGAGCCGATGCCGTACCCCGAATCGAACAGCACGAAGTACGTGCTGGTGGCAATGCCTGCCCGATGCGGAGGCGACGACTGGATGGCGAGCGTCTGAAAGCTGGGAAAGAGCAGGCCGTAGCCCAGTCCGATGACGGCGCCCGAAGCGAGGAACGCGAAGCTCGAGTCGGCGAGCCCCAGCGCCGCTACGCCGATCGCGAACAGCGCGATGCCGGGATAGACCAGTACATGCGCTCCGAAACGGTCGAAGAGCCGGCCGGTAATCGGGCGCGGCAGCACGATCATCAAGGCGAAGGTGACGAAGAACCAGCTGGCGGACTGCGCAAGCTCGAGCTCGTCGGCATAGACGGAGATGAACGTTGTGATGCCGCTGTAGGCGAAGGCCAGAATGAAGCCTGCCAGCGCAATAGGCAGCGCGCGCCGCTCGAACATCGAGCGGAGGAAGCTTGGCGCAGCCGGTGGCGGGCTCGTAGGCGTCGCCTCTGCCGCGGCGAATGCAGCGGGCTGCGGCAGCTTCGCGGGCAGGCCGGCCAGCAATGCCGCTGCCGCGAAAGCGGCGCACAGGCCGAACAAGGCGTCGAAGCCTGCGGCGCTGTCGGCCGTCACGGTGAGCCCTACGAACGGCCCGACGACCATGGCTAAGCTGATGAATAGGCTGAAGTAGCCGATGCCTTCTCCTTTACGCTCGGCGGGCACGAGCTGTGCGGCAGCCGCGCTGGCTGCGGTGGCCGCCAGCCCGAAGCCGATGCCGTGGACGACGCGCAGCGCGAGCAGCGCCCGATAACCGCTAATCGCGAAGTACAGCAAGGATGCTGCGAAGAAGAGGCCGATCCCGGTGAGCAGGATCGGCCGGCTGCCCAGCTTGTCTACCCAACGCCCAGCCAGCGGGCGGCAGACGACGGCGGCCAGGATGAAGGCCATCATCGATAGGCCCATTTGCCCTTGCGTGCCGCCGAGGGCACGCTCAACATACAGCGGGAGCGTTGTGGATAACGTATAGAATGCCAAGAATAAAAAGAAACTGGCTGCCGAGATTAGAATAAACGGCAGCCGCCAAAGCGCGGGTCGATTCATGATGTCGGTATTCTCCTTCCAATATAGGCCAATGCTCTTATTCGCTCTGCCGAAGCCGCTCCGCATTCCGATTGACCTGCGCCATGACTGCGCGAAACGCCTCGAGCTGCTCCGGCTCGAGGCCCGCGACAAGCTCGCCGGCAATTTGCCGCTCGATCGGCGCAAGCTCGGCGGCCAGCTCGCGTCCTTGCCGGGTGGCCGTGAGCATGAACGAGCGCCGGTCCTCGCGATTCGGTTCGCGGCGCACGAGTCCTTTGCGCTCGAGCTGGTCGAGGATGCGCGTAACGTTCGTGGGGTCCTTCTCCGTACGCTCGGCTAGCGCGCGCTGCGTGATGCCTTCTGCCTCGCATAGGCGGTACAAGACGGCCCATTGCTCCGAGGTAAGCCCGTGAGGCTGGAACCGCAAGGACAGCAGCTGGCTTAGCTTCCGTCCGGTGTTGCTGATCTGATACCCGACCGAGTCGTTCCATAACATGGGCATTCCTCCGACGCGCAAATAATAGTTGCTATAGCAATTATATATCTGACAACGATCATCGGCAACTCTGACGATTTTAAGCGAATTTTAAGAAGAGAGGGGCAAGTCGTGTGCTATCCTGAGAATAGACAACAACCGCACGGCGGACAGCATGGAGCGGAACGGTGACGGGAGGTGCGGAAGCGATGATGGAAATTTTGTTGTGGGGGGCGGCTGCCGCGATCGGCATCGCGGCAGCGTTCAGTTATCGGACAGCGAAGGGTGCGAAGAGCAAGGGCGGCATGAAGGTGCCCGGCACGAAGCCGCCGGCTGCGCTGGGCATTGGGGCCGATCACCCCGCTTATGGCGCGGCGGTACGGCTGGAAGCTGCGCTGGATGCAGACTTCACGGCACGGCTGGAGGCGCGCGTGCGCGGCCGGAGTCCCGGCATGACGCAGGCGGAGTGGGAGTGGACGTGGTTCGAGCTTAAGCGCTATTTTCTCATGTGCGGCATTATGCGGCAGGTGCAGATGTACGGTGCGCGGACGGACGACATCTGGCACGAAATGCTGGCGTTCACGCGGGAATACCAGCTGTTCTGCGAACGCTTCTGCGGCACGATGATCCATCACGCACCGCATGGCCAAGCGAGTCGTCCAAGCGAGGATGACCGGGCATGGTTCGATTGGGTATATAGCGAACTGTTCGAGCCTTCGCCGGTCAGCGAACAGGTATGGGGCCGGTCCTTCGCGTACCCGATGTCCCGGACGATGCTTGACGAGCCGCTCGTCAAGACGCCCAACGCCTATCGCGAAGCGCGGTTCAATATGCGGGCGGCAGATAAGAATGCGGAGCTCGCTTATGTCGTGGAATGGTTGACCGGGCGATTCGGGCAGCAACTGACGGAGGGCCGCAAGCTTGTCGAGGGAGGCCGCGCCTATCCGAAGCGTTCGCGCTGGGACGCGGGCAACCTCGCCTCCGCCGGCGGCGCGATCGTATTCGCCTCGATGCTGGCGCCCTTGGACTATGAACGGAATATGGAAGGTCTTCTCGAACGCGGCAAGCCGGGCAGCGACGGCGCGGGGGCAGGCTGCGGGAGCAGCGGCATCCACGGTGACAAATCCGACGGGAGCGGGTCGCACGGGGACAGCTCCCCGTCCGATTCGGGAGGCAGCGGCGGGGATGGCGGCGGCGGTGCATCATGCGGCTCCGCCGGCTGCGGAAGCTCTTAGGCGAGAAGGCATTTATCAGGAATGGAAGCGGGGGGCCCAATCGGCTCCCCGCTTGCTGCATTTGCCTGCCCGGCAGGCCGATGTCGGGACGCAGCCGCGCGCGTTACCCGTTCCCCCAATTCGCTTGTGCAGATTAAGGCGCATAGTGGTATAATAACCAAGATTATGACGCAGGTTCGCGCGGCCGACGCTGCCGGACAAATGCGCCAAGGAGGAGCATTACATGGGAACATTGGTCATTTGCGACCATCCTTTGATTCAACATAAGCTGACTTTCATCCGCGACAAGAAGACGATCACGAAGGACTTTCGCGATCTCGTGGGCGAAGTGGCAACTTTGATGGCTTATGAGATCACGCGCCACGTGCCGCTCGAGAAGATGACGATCGAGACGCCAGTGGCAGAGACGCAGAGCTATGTGCTGTCCGGCCGGATGATCGGGCTGGTGCCGATTCTGCGCGCGGGGCTCGGCATGGTGGACGGTATCCTGCAGCTGATCCCGTCGGCGAAGGTCGGCCATATCGGCCTGCAGCGCAACGAGGAGACGCTTCGACCGGTCGAATACTACATTAATCTCCCTACGGATGCGCAGGAGCGCCTCTTAATCGTGATCGATCCGATGCTGGCAACCGGCGGGTCCGCCAATGCCGCGCTTGCCGCGCTCAAGGCCAGAGGCTGCAAGCATCTGAAGCTTATGTGCCTGATCGCCGCGCCGGAAGGCGTGCAAGCCGTACAGGCCGCTCACCCTGACGTGGACATCTATGTCGCCGCCGTGGATGAGCGACTCAACGAGCACGGCTACATCGTCCCGGGCCTAGGCGACGCCGGCGACCGCCTCTTCGGCACAAAATAGGTTCGCTTGTGATCACGAAGTATCTCGAGAAGTCTATTCGACGTCGAATCTTGAACGCTAGCGAAACTTCCGGTGCTCACGTAGGTCTGCCTACAAGCATATGCTTACGATGCTGCGTTTCCTACGGAAACGCTTGAGCTCCTTATTTTCTACTATCGTCCAACCTTCTCGGTGCTGACAAGCGAACGTTTGAACAATTATATTAGGAGTGACATAAAAGTGGCATCTAAGCTTAAAGTAATGACCGTATTCGGCACGCGGCCGGAGGCTACGAAGATGGCGCCGCTCGTGCTGGAGCTGCAGAAATACGACGACGAGATCCAGCCGATCGTGTGCGTGACCGCGCAGCATCGGGCGATGCTGGATCAGGTGCTCGACTTTTTCGAGATTCGCCCGGATTACGACCTGAACGTCATGAAGGAGCGCCAGACGCTGCTCGATACGACGATCAACGTCATCAGCGGCCTTGACCCCGTGCTGAAGGAAGCGCGTCCGGACATCGTGCTCGTGCACGGCGATACGTCGACGACGTTCCTCGCAAGCTACGCGGCCTTCCTGAACCAGATCAAGATCGGCCATGTCGAGGCAGGTCTTCGCACGTGGAACAAGATGTCGCCGTATCCGGAGGAGATGAACCGCCAGCTTGCCGGCGTCCTCGCGGACGTGCACTTCTCGCCGACGTCCCGAGCCGCCGAGAACCTGCTGAAGGAGAACAAGTCCGAATCGACGATCTACGTGACGGGGAATACGGCGACGGACATTTTCCAATACACGGTCGATAACTCGTTCACGCATCCAATCATCGATTGGGCGAAGGGCAAACGGATGATTCTGATGACGGCGCACCGGCGCGAATCGATCGGCGAGCCGCATCGCAACATCTTCCGCGCGGTGAAGCGCATAGCCGACGAGTTCGAGGACGTCGCCATCGTGTACCCGGTGCATCGGAACCCGGCGGTCGTCGAACCGGCGAAGGAAATTCTCGGCGATCATCCGCGCGTACAGCTGATCGATCCGCTCGACGTGTTCGAGTTCCACAACTTTTATCCGCATGCCTACATGATCATGACGGATTCGGGCGGTCTGCAGGAGGAGGCGCCGTCGTTCGGCGTGCCGACGCTCGTGCTGCGCGATACGACGGAACGCCCTGAGGGCATCGAGGCGGGCACGCTCGAGCTGGTCGGCACGGAGGAGAAGGACGTGTACGAGAGCGCGCGCAAGCTGCTCACGGACAGCGCCGCTTACGAGCGGATGAGCAATGCGGCCAATCCGTACGGCGACGGCAGAGCTTCCGAACGGATCGTACAGGCGATCCTGCACCACTTCGGCAGAGGCGAGCGTCCGGAGCCATTCCAAGCCTAGCAATTTTCACATAATGTTCACAGGTTGCCTGCGAGCCAGCGGCAGTACAGCATACAGTTATACTGTACGGTTGCGAGAGAGCACAAAGCCAGTAAAATCAAGGGTTTCTGTGATCTAGTTCACTGAATGTTTGAATTTATATCAATTGACAAAGGTTATTCGCCACAGATAAAATATATGAGGATTGATAGGGGTAAAAGCCATGGACAAGAAGAGCAAAGGAGACAATCCTTGGCGTGCGGCCGGTCTTGTCGGCGCGATGGGATTGGATCTTGCGATCTGCATTACGGCAGGGTACTTCCTTGGCAGCCGGTTCGGCGGTTCGCGGGGCTGGGTTGCTTTCGGCATACTTGCCGGTCTGGCGGTTGGCATCTTAACCTGCGTCGTGCTGCTCCGATCCATATTGGAGGACTCGAATGGTTGAGATACTAAGCAGAGCCGTAAGATCCGCACTGTTGTTCATGTCCGCGCTGCTTGCGCTCTGGGCTTTCATGCCGGAGGGACGCACGGTGGCAGCAGGCTTGATGCTCGGCACGGCAGCGAGCCTCATGAATGCGTTTTTACTCCGCAGAAGAATCGAGTTCATCGGCAAGACGATCGCCGAACAAGGCGCCCGCAAGATGAGCCTTGGCATGGCCGGACGTCTGGCGACTGTGCTGCTCGCCGTCATGACGGCGTACCGCTTTCCCGAACACTTCGCTTTACCCGCGACATTGGCAAGCTGTTTCTTCGTCCAGATTGCGGTTTTTTTAACAGCAATTGCGCAGAATAAAAAACGGTTCGATGGAAAGGGGTGAGAAAATAGCGTGCATATATTTCCGATTATCGAGGTAGGGGCGCTGCGATTCGATCTATCGTCGATTCTCGCGATTCTGGTGTCCTGCATTATCGTCTTCGCGCTCGCGCGCGCGGCGGTGAGCAACCTCTCCGTGCATAACCCATCCAAGATTCAGAACTTCATGGAATGGGTCATCGAGTTCGTCCATAATACGATCGCTAGTACGATGCCGCTCAAGATGGTGAAGCAATACGTATCGCTGGGCTTGACGCTGATCATGTTCATCTTCGTTTCCAACCTGCTCGGCTTGCCGTTCGGCGTGGTCACGGAAGTGAAAGAAGATCATCATGGGCCGGTAACTTTTCTCGGGATGGAGATCATCAGCGAGGAGGCGGTCGATGAGGCGCATCACAACGGCGAGCATCTGGCCGTCGCTTGGTGGAAATCGCCTACGGCTGACGTAGCGGTAACGGCTGGTCTTGCGATTACGGTCATTGCCTTGATGCACTATCTGGGCATTACCCGCAATACGAAGCATTACTTCAAGCATTACTTCGAACCGTTCTGGTTCTTCTTCCCGCTCAACGTCCTGAAGGAGCTGTCGAAGCCGCTTACGCTCGCATTGCGTCTCTATGCGAACATCTTCGCGGGCGAGGTGTTGATCTCGACCATCCTGATGCTGGGCTGGATCGGTCTGCCTCTGATGGCGGTATGGCAGGGCTTCAGTATTTTCGTCGGCGCGATCCAGGCCTTCCTGTTCACGATCCTGACGATGGTATATATCTCGCAAGCCACCGTACACGAGCACGATGGCGAGGAAGAGCATCATTGATTCACGTTTAACTCTGTCTTACCGCATAACCCACTAACCCATATTTCGAGGAGGATTTACAAATGGAATTTTTGGCAGCAGCATTGGCAATCGGTCTTGGCGCCCTCGGCGCAGGTATTGGTAACGGTATGATCGTCAGCAAAACGGTAGAAGGCATCTCCCGCCAGCCAGAGCTTCGCGGTACGCTTCAAACGACGATGTTCATCGGCGTAGGTATCGTCGAGGTCGTGCCGATCATCGGCGTGGTTATCGGCTTCCTGCTCTACTTCGGAGCGTAATAACCTTATAAACGACAGCGGCGGGGAGGCTTTAGCCCTCCACGCCTTCGTTTTGATTAGCACCGCACCGCATCGTCATCGTGATGGAGTAGAAAGGAGTGTAAGCCGTGGATTTCGTATGGGAATCGACAGTAATTACGATGGTCGCGTTCATCGGCCTGTATCTACTGTTAAATAAATATGCGTTCGGCCCGTTGTTCGGCATCATGGAGCAGCGCAGGCAGCTCGTGAAGGATGAGATCGCTTCCGCTGAAGCTAGCCGCAAGGAAGCCGAGAAGCATCTGGAAGAACAGAAGCAAGCCGTTCAAGAGGCTCGCAAAGAAGCGTTCGAGATGATCGAGCAAGCGAAGAAGTCGAGCGCGAAACAAGCGGACGATATCGTGCAAGCCGCGAAATCCGAAGCAGGCCGCCTGAAAGACGCAGCGGTTAAGGATATCGAGAACGAGAAGAACAAGGCGATCGCGTCGCTGCGCACCGAAGTGAGCAGCATGTCCGTACAGATCGCGTCGAAGATCATCGAGAAGGAAGTCGATGAGAAGTCCCAGGAGCAGCTGGTTAACAAATACCTCAATGAGGTAGGGAACAAGCCATGAGCCGGGGCACAGTAGTAGCCAAGCGTTATGCCAAGGCACTGTTCGAGATCGCGCAGCAGCAGAATATCGTAGCCGACGTTGAGCAGCAGCTCAAAGGGCTGGCGGGCGCGCTGGAGCAAGATCAAGAAATCGTGAAATTCCTTGCATTCCCGAATATCGATACGGCCCGCAAGGTAGCCGTGCTGAAGGACGCGCTCGGCAGCAAGTTCTCGGAAGCCGTGCTGAATACGGTCGAGCTGCTCGTTGCACGCGGCCGTCAGGACAATATCCCGGGCGTGTACGAAGCCTATACGAAAATTGCGGGCGAGGCTACCGGCCAAGCGAACGCAACCGTCTATACGGCTAAGCAGCTGAGCGAAGGCGAATTGGATAAAGTCGTTCAGCAGTTCAGCAAGACCGTCGGCAAGTCGATTCGCGCGGAGCAAGTGGTGGAGCCTTCGCTCCTCGGCGGCATTCAGGTGCGGATCGGCGACCGTCTCTACGACGGCAGCTTGTCCGGCAAGCTCGCGCGTTTGGAAAAAACGTTGAAATCTCAAGCACTGTAGATAGGGGTGAGCGAATTGAGTATCAGACCTGACGAGATCAGCACGCTGATCAAGCAACAGATCGAACAATATAAATCCGAAATCCAAGTCGTCGACGTCGGCACGGTCATTCAAGTAGGCGACGGTATTGCCCGCGTTCACGGTCTCGAGAACGCGATGTCCGGCGAACTGCTCGAGTTCGCGAACGGCGTTGTAGGCATGGCCCTCAACCTCGAGGAGAATAACGTCGGTGTCGTCATCATGGGTCCTTACACGGACATCCGCGAAGGCGACCAAGTGAAGCGTACCGGCCGCATCATGGAAGTGCCGGTAGGCGAAGCATTGCTCGGCCGCGTCGTGAACCCGCTCGGCCAGCCGCTCGACGGCGCAGGCCCGATCGCTACGACGGAATTCCGTCCTGTCGAATCGCCTGCACCGGGCGTATTCGCGCGTAAATCGGTTCATGAGCCGATGCAGACGGGTATCAAGGCAATCGACTCGATGATCCCGATCGGCCGCGGCCAACGGGAACTTATCATCGGCGACCGCCAAACCGGTAAAACGGCGATCGCGATCGACGCGATCATCAACCAGAAGGGCAATGGCGTGAAATGTATCTACGTCGCCGTCGGCCAGAAGCAATCCACCGTTGCCAACGTTGTGGAAACGCTCCGCCGCCATGGCGCGCTGGAATACACGATCGTCGTTACCGCTGCTGCATCCGAGCCGGCACCTCTTCTCTTCCTGGCGCCGTACGCAGGCTGCGCAATGGGCGAATACTTCATGTATAAGGGCGAGCACGTGCTCGTCATCTACGATGACCTCTCGAAGCAAGCAGCCGCATACCGCGAGCTGTCCCTCTTGCTCCGCCGTCCTCCGGGCCGGGAAGCTTATCCGGGCGACGTCTTCTACCTGCACTCCCGTCTTCTCGAGCGTGCAGCGAAGCTGAACGAAGCGCACGGCAGCGGTTCGCTGACGGCACTGCCGTTCATCGAGACGCAAGCATCCGACGTATCGGCGTACATCCCGACGAACGTCATCTCCATCACCGACGGCCAGATCTTCCTGGAGTCCGACCTGTTCTACTCCGGTCAGCGTCCGGCGGTTAACGTCGGTATCTCGGTATCCCGCGTAGGCGGTTCCGCGCAGATCAAAGCGATGAAGAAGGTTGCCGGCACGCTCCGTCTGGACTTGGCCGCTTACCGTTCGCTCGCGGCGTTCGCGCAGTTCGGTTCCGACCTCGACAAGGCAACGCAAGCGCAATTGACGCGCGGTGCCCGTACGATGGAAATCCTGAAGCAGGGCGTTAACGAGCCGATGCCGGTCGAGAAGCAAGTCATCTCCATCTTCACGGCAATCAAAGGCCACCTGGACGAGTATCCGGTGGAAGCGGTAGGCCGCTTCGAGCGCGAGCTTCATCTCTACCTGGAGTCCAACGCGCCGCAGATCGCGCAGACGATCCGCGATACGAAGGATCTCTCCTCCGAGACGGAAAGCGCCCTGACGGACGCGATCCAGAAATTCAAGAAAAGCTTCGCCGTCTAATACGGCTCTTCTATAACTTGCACCAACACCAGGCTTGGGGAGCGGCTGTCGCAGGGCGGCCGATTTCCAAGCAATAAAGGCGGGTGAAATCAATTGGCTAAAGGCATGCGCGAAATCAAAGCCAAGATCAAGAGCACGCAAAATACGATGCAGCTGACCAAGGCGCTTGAGCTCGTCGCGGCATCGAAGCTGCGCCGTGCGCAAGAGGCAGCGCAATCGTCGCGTCCGTACGCGGAGAAGATGAGAGAAGTCGTCGCGAGCATCGCGGCGGGCAGCAAGGGCGTCAAGCATCCGATGCTGCAGAAGCGCGAGATCAAGAAGACCGGCTATCTCATCATCACGTCGGACCGCGGTCAAGCAGGCGGCTACAACGCGAATATTCTTCGTAAAATGCTGAACACGATCCGCGATCGCCATCAATCGCCCGACGAGTACGTCTTGTTCGTCATCGGCCGCAAAGGTCGCGATTACTTGCGCCGCCGCGGCATGGCCGTGCTCGAAGAAGTAACCGGACTGTCGGATTCGCCGACGTTCGCGGACATCAAGAGCATCGCGAACATGGCTGTCGGCAAATTCGAAGAAGGCGTATACGACGAGCTCTACCTGTATTACAACGAGTTCGTGAACGCGCTGACGCAGATCCCGACCGAGAAGCAGCTGCTGCCGCTTGCCGACATGAGCGGCACGGACGGCGCGGCGACGGCAAGCTACGAATACGAGCCTTCGGCTGAAGAAGTGCTGAACGTTCTGCTCCCGCGTTATGCGGAGACGCTGATCTACAGCGCGCTCTTGGACGCCAAAGCAAGCGAATTCGGCGCGCGGATGACCGCAATGGGCAGCGCGACGAAGAACGCGAAGAAAATGATCGAGAGCTATACGCTGATCTTCAACCGTGCGCGGCAAGCCGCGATCACGCAGGAAATATCGGAAATCGTCGCAGGCGCGAACGCGCAAAGCTAGTCGCGATCGTGCTGGGACGTTGCAGTTAATGAGGAACCAGGAGGGAATAAGATGAATAAAGGACGCGTTATATCCGTCACGGGACCCGTCGTCGACCTTGAGTTCGAACGCGGACAGCTGCCGGATATTCTGAACGCTGTCAAGATCGAGCAGCCCGCTACGGCAAGCTCCAAGGAAGTCAGCTTGACGCTTGAAGTTGCGACTCATCTTGGCGGCAACATGGTCCGCGCCGTTGCCATGAGCTCCACGGACGGTCTCGTTCGCGGAACGGAAGCAGTCGATCTCGGCGGACCGATTACCGTACCGGTAGGTTCGGCAACGCTCGGCCGCGTATTTAACGTACTGGGCGCGCCGATCGACAATCAACCGGCACCGCAGGCCGCTGTCAGCCTGCCGATTCACCGTCCGGCTCCGACGTACGAAGAGCTGTCGACGCAAGCCGAGATTCTCGAGACGGGCATCAAGGTCATCGACTTGCTCGCACCATACGCGAAGGGCGGTAAAATCGGCCTCTTCGGCGGCGCAGGCGTAGGCAAGACGGTAACGATCCAAGAGCTCATCAACAACATCGCGCAAGAGCATGGCGGTATCTCCGTATTCGCAGGCGTAGGCGAGCGTACCCGTGAGGGTAACGACTTGTACCACGAGATGAGCGACTCCGGCGTTATCAACAAGACCGCGATGGTGTTCGGTCAGATGAACGAGCCGCCAGGCGCGCGTCTTCGCGTAGCGCTGACGGGTCTGACGATGGCCGAGTACTTCCGCGACGAAGAGGGCAAGGACGTGCTGCTCTTCATCGATAACATTTTCCGCTTCACGCAAGCGGGCTCCGAAGTATCCGCATTGCTCGGCCGCATGCCGTCCGCGGTGGGCTACCAGCCGACGCTGGCAACCGAGATGGGCCAACTGCAAGAGCGGATCACGTCGACCAAGAAAGGTTCCGTTACGTCGATCCAAGCGATCTACGTTCCTGCGGATGACTATACCGACCCGGCTCCTGCCACGACGTTCGCCCACTTGGACGCAACGACGAACCTGGAGCGCCGGATCTCCGAGATGGGTATCTTCCCGGCGGTTGACCCGCTGGCATCGTCGTCCCGGATTCTGTCGCCTGACGTTGTCGGCCAAGAACACTACGATGTCGCCCAAGGCGTTAAGCGTATCCTGCAGCGCTACAAGGAACTGCAAGATATCATCGCGATCCTGGGTATGGACGAATTGTCCGAGGAAGACAAGCTGACTGTAGCACGCGCGCGTAAAATCCAGCAATTCTTGTCCCAGCCGTTCCACGTCGCGGAACCGTTCACGGGCCAGAAGGGCATCTATGTACCGGTCAAAGAAACGGTTCGCAGCTTCAAAGAAATTCTGGAAGGTAAACACGACGATCTTCCGGAATCGGCATTCCGTTACGTAGGCACGATCGAACAGGCCGTGGAGAAAGCCAAGACGCTGTAGAGCGTAGGCGGGAGGGATCCACTTGAGCACTTTTTTGTTGGAAATCGTGACGCCCGAGCGTAAAGTATACGCCGAGGATGTCAATATGGTAGTCGTCAAAGGCGCAGAGGGAGAGCTCGGCATTCTGCCGAATCATATCCCGCTCGTCACGCCGCTGCGCATCTCGGCGGCGAAGATCAAGCAAGGCAGCAAGGAGACGATCGTAGCCGTCCAAGGCGGCTTCCTGGAAGTCCGCAAGGACAAGGTCGTTCTTCTCGCTGAGAGCGCAGAGTTCCCGAGCGATATCGACGTGGAACGTGCGCAAGCCGCCAAGACCCGCGCCGAGCAGCGTCTAACGAGCGCTCGCAAGGACGAGGTTGACTTCCGCCGCGCGGAATTGGCGCTGCAACGCGCCATGAACCGTCTGGAAGTCGGCGGACGCAGGTAATAACAGTAAGGAAGTGGACGTCGCACGGGCAACCGATGCGGCGTCTTTTTATTGGGAATACTCCTTGAATTTGAAACCGAACCTAAGCTCGTTCGTATGATCTGGTTATAGCTAGAATCATGCCGATTCATTGACAGAGGGATACAAGCGTGGACAACAACAGGAGGATGAAATGACAGTTAATCTTATCATGATCGTGATTCTAATTGCCCTTACCGCTTTCTTCGTTGCGACTGAATTCGCGATCGTCAAGCTTAGGGGCAGCCGCGTTGACCAAATGGTGGCGGAAGGAAGAAAGAATGCATTAGCGGTGCAGAAAGTAACCAGAAATCTAGACGGTTACTTGTCCGCTTGTCAACTGGGCATTACGATCACGGCGCTTGGACTCGGCTGGTTAGGAGAACCGACCGTAGAGAAACTCCTCTATCCGCTATTTCAACAACTCGGGTTGAGCGAAGAAGCCGGCCATATCGTGTCCTTTGGGATAGCCTTCGCCAGCATTACCTTCCTTCACGTCGTCGTAGGGGAGCTTGCGCCGAAGTCCGTGGCGATTCAAAAGGCCGAGTCGGTATCGATCCTAACGGCGCCGTTAATTATTTTCTTCTATCGCGTGATGTATCCGATAATCTGGTTGTTGAACGGCTCTGCGAATGCGCTGGTCAGGATGTTCGGCATGCGTTCGGCGAGCGAGCATGAGGAAGCGCACTCCGAGGAAGAAATCCGGATTATCCTGAACGAAAGTTATGAGAGCGGCAAGATCAACAAGACAGAGCTTGGCTACGTGAACAATATATTCGCATTCGACGAGATGCTGGCCAGAGAGATCATGGTTCCGCGTACCGACATGATCTGCTTGTACACGGATCATTCCTTAACCGATAATCTGGCAATTATTAAGAAAGAACAGTACACGCGATTCCCGGTTGCACAAGGCAACAAGGACCACATCGTCGGGTTCATCAATACGAAACGTTTTTTTCTGAATTACGATAATCAACCGGACTTTGACTTCCAAACGCTGATACAACCGGTATTAACCGTATCGGAGGTCATGCCGGTCAAGACGCTTCTGACGAAGATGCAGCAGGAGCGCGCACACATTGCTCTGCTGCTGGACGAGTACGGCGGAACGTCCGGATTGGTCACGATCGAAGACATCATCGAGGAAATCGTAGGCGACATTCGCGACGAGTTCGATCTAGAAGAGAAGAAGGAGATCGAGATGATCGCCGACAACCGGTTCATGGTCAGCGGCAATGCCCTGATCGACGAGATTAACGAGCTGCTCGGCACGGAACTTGTCAATGACGACGTGGATTCGATCGGGGGGTGGCTGTACAGCAAGCAGCCGGAACTGGAGAAGGGCGTTGCATGGGAGCACGGCCCGCTGACGTTCGTCATTCGGGAGAGAGACCGGCATCGCATACGCAAGATCGAGTTGACGGTGAAAAACGAACAGCGTCAGCCTGTAGGTTGACGGAGCCTGAGAATAGGAACGATGAAGCAGGTGGAGAAGAACGCGCAGCAATGCTTTGCTGCAGCGTTTTTTTTTTTGCCATACAGATGGCCATTCACATTTTGGACACACTTATCGAGAAAGATTCTCAATAAACCATTGACGCAACAATTGAGAATGGTTATCATTGATTTCGGAACAGCAACTCACTAGGGGGACAACGACATGAAGAAGCGTGCACAATGGTTAGGCATACTGATGGCAGCGTTGATGCTGATTGTCGCGGCATGCGGCAACGGCAACAACAACGCCGGCAATGCGGGCAGCAATGCGAACGCACCGGCTAATGCCAATAATGAAGCGGCTGCGAACAATGCAGCGGCCGATAATAGCGCGGCAACGAACGGCGGCGAGACTGCGGCAGCCGGTCCGATCGTGATTAAGACGGCGAAGGGCGACGTTACGCTCGAGAAGCCTGCTGAGCGCGTCGTAGCGCTGGAATGGACGTATACGGAAGATCTGTTGGCAGTCGGCGTGCAGCCGGTCGGACATGCCGATCTCAAAGGCTATAACGCATGGGTGAACATTCCGGTCGAGCTGTCTGCCGAAGTGACGGATGTCGGCACGCGTCAAGAGCCGAACATCGAGACGATCATGAGCCTTCAGCCGGACCTGATCATCGCGGCGGCGAACCGCGTGGCGAACAACTACGATCAGTTGGCAGCGATCGCGCCTGTCCTCGTATTCAACGGCTATCCGGAAGAAGGCGGCGTGGACCAGTATACGGAGATGGAGCAGACTTTCGCGGAGATTGCTAAGGCAGTCGGCAAGGAAGGCGAAGTCGAAGGCGTGCTGGCGAAGCTGGACAGCGCATATGCGGCTGCTGCCGACAAATTGAAGGCGGCAGGCAAGGAAGGCGCGGAGATCGTGCTGACGCAAGCTTGGAGCGCGAACAATGTGCCGGAGTTCCGCCTGTTCACCGACAATTCGATGGCGATTCAAATCCTGAACCGGATCGGCCTGAAAAACGCGCACAAGAGCGACAAGTTCGAGGTGTACGGATTCTCGTCGACGACGGTGGAAGGTTTCACGGCATCGCAGCATGCTACGGTGCTGCACATGGTTCAGGACAACGATAACGTGTTCGAGAACCAGTTGAAGGACAATGCCGTCTGGAAAGAGCTGACCTTCGTGAAAGAGAATCGGATCTATGGACTCGGCGGAGACACTTGGCCGTTCGGCGGTCCGCTCGGGGCCGAGGTATTCGCGAACAAGACGGCTGACCTGCTGGCGCAATGAGCAGCAATTCTTCGATAATAAGCAATGAGAAGCCATCCGTCTTCGGTAGGGGCCGCGAGTGGCTCCCCGGACTGGTTGGCTTCCTTGCCCTGCTGGCCGTCTGTATGCTGCACCTCGTACAGGGGGAAGCAGGGCTGACGCCGGGAAGGGTACTGCAGGCGATCCTGCAGCCCGCTGGCGAGATGGAAGATCATATCGTGTGGTCGCTGCGGCTGCCGCGTACCGTAATCGGCCTATTGGCCGGCGGCGCGTTAGCCGTTGCTGCCGTTATCCTGCAAGGACTGACGCGCAATCCGTTGGCATCTGCCGGAACGTTCGGCATTAACGCAGGCGCGTATCTGGCCGTCATTCTCGCGACGATTTTCATGCCGTCATGGGCATCTTCCGTCTCCCTCTTGCTGGCGCTGATCGGCGGCGGCGGAGCCGGCCTTATGGCTTATCTGCTCGCAGGCGGATCGCGCTCGACGCCGGTTCGCATGGCGCTCTCGGGCATGATCGTCTCGCTCATGATGTCGGCGGTTACGAGCGCGCTGCAGCTCCTCTACGAGAATGAGACGCGCGGGCTTTTCCTATGGGGTTCAGGCTCGCTTGTGCAGATCGATTGGAGTGGAGTCTCTTATGCGTGGATCTGGATCGTATTGGGCACGTTGGCGGCATTCCTGCTGGCGAGGCCGCTCGATATGATGGCGTTAGGAGACGAGACGGCTCTATCGCTCGGCAACAATATCGGCCGACTGCGCGTGGCTGGTCTAGTACTGGCCGTGCTGCTCGCAGCGATTACGGTCAGCGTGGTAGGACCGATCGGCTTCGTCGGCTTAATCGCTCCGCATCTGCTTCGGCTGCTCGGCATCGTACGGCATCGGATGCTGATTCCGTCATCGTTCATCTGGGGTGCGATGATCGTGCTCGGCGCTGATACGATCGCGATGATGTTCCAATCGTCGATCGGTCAATTGCCGGTAGGCGCGGTCACCGCACTCGTCGGCGGACCATGGCTGATCTGGCTTGCCGGACGAGTCGGCAAGGGCAAAGGCGCAGAGGCGCCCAAGTCGGCAGGTCAGCACACAGGTCCGTCGCTTCGCGCTGTACCGTATGCCGGCTGGTTATGCGGACTCGCCGTTCTGCTGGCTGCGATGATCGTCGGCGGGCAGGCATTCGGGGGCGTGAAGTTGCCTCTGAGGGAGGCGGCAGCAGCGCTTGTGGGCGGCGGCAGCGACATGGCGCACGGACTCGTGATGCAGCTGCGACTGCCGCGCACGCTTGTCGCGGCGCTTGCAGGCGCGGCGCTGGCGCTCAGCGGCCTCTTGCTGCAAGGCGTCGTGCGCAACCCGCTCGCGGACCCTTCCATCGTAGGCGTCACGCAGGGCGCGGGCGTAGCCGTTCTGCTCACCATGGCAGCGGTCCCTGCTGCTGGAGGCGGATTGTTGTCAGCCGCCGCTTGCGCTGGGGCAGTCGTCACGGCGGCAGTCGTCTATGTGCTAGCCAAGCGATCCGGCCTGAAGCCGGCCGTATTGGCGCTCATCGGGATGGCGGTATCCGCAATGGGCTCGGCTGTCATAACGGTGCTGGTTATCCAATCCGGCATGAGTTCGGCGGCTGCGCTTGCCTGGCTGGCCGGCAGCACGTACGCGCGCGGCTGGAATGAGCTGCCGCAGCTGGCGCTGTTCCTCATCGCGCTCATTCCGATCGCGTTATGGCAAGCACGCCGCTTGGACATCTTGCAATTCAGCGACGAATCGTCCGGCGGTCTCGGGATCGTGCCTGCGCAGTCGCGGCTCTTAGTCGGGGCGGTAGGCGTGCTGCTGGCTGCGGCAGCCGTCATGACGGTCGGCACGGTCGGCTTCATCGGCCTGATCGCGCCGCATGCCGTACGTCTCATGACCGGTCCGAACCATCGCCGGCTGGTCCCGCTGGCCATTCTCTTCGGGGCTGCGCTGCTTGTGCTAGCGGACCTGGTCGGGCGCACGGTGCTGGCGCCGGTCGAGATTCCATCGGGTCTTATATCCGCGCTGATCGGGGCGCCGTACTTTGTGTGGTTGATGTATGCGAGCAGCCGTAGGTCGGGAAGCAGCGTCTAACGTCGCGGATTCGACGAGATGCATTCCCGATCAATCGGCAGCGAAAGGGTTGACAACCATGCATAAGAGGTGTTAGTATTTAGCGGTCGATATTGATAATCATTATCACTTACTAGGGCGAAGGGGAGAATTGATAAGTGAAGAGCATGAAATTAGGCATCGCTGCAGCCCTATTGGCTACGATGTTGGCCGCATGCGGCACGGGAAGCAATGATGATAAGCAGAATGCGGCAGAGACAAGTGCAGCCGGCAGCTCGAAGCAAGAGGTTAATGTATATAGCGCTCGACACTATGACGTCGATGCGAAGTTGTATGCGAAGTTTACGGATGAGACCGGCATCAAAGTGAATATCGTCGAAGGCAAGGCGGAAGAGCTGATCGAACGGATCAAGCGCGAAGGCGAGAGCACGCCTGCGGACTTGTTCATTACGGTCGATGGCGGCGTGCTGAACAATGCTAAGGAAGCAGGTATTCTGCAGCCGATCGAATCGGAAGTCGTGGATAAGCAAGTGCCGGCCTCGCTGCGCGACAGCGAGAACCAATGGGTCGGATTGTCTACGCGCGCGCGCGTCATCGTGTATGCGAAGGATAGGGTCACGCCGGATCAACTGTCTACCTACGAGGATCTTGCGACGGATAAATGGGACGGCAAGGTGCTGGTTCGTTCCTCGACGAACATGTACAATCAGTCCCTGCTTGCTTCCTTCGTCGCCTTGCATGGCGAAGAGGCTGCCCAAGCATGGGCGGAAGGCATTGCCGGCAATCTCGCTCGCGACCCGGACGGAGGAGACCGCGACCAAGCCAAAGCAGTCGTTGCAGGCATCGGCGACGTAGCCATCATGAACACCTATTATGTCGGGCAGCTGCTGCATTCCGAGGACCCGGAAGAAGTGAAGGCTGCCGAGCAGATCGGCGTATTCTTCCCGAATCAAGAGACAACGGGCACGCATCAGAACATTAGCGGAGCTGGATTGGTCAAGTACAGCTCCAACCAAGCGAATGCGGTGAAGTTGGTCGAATACCTGACGGGCTCCGAAGCGCAATCGCAGGTAGCGGCCGAGAATTTCGAATTCCCCGTTAACGCAGAGGCTGAATTGCCGGAACTTCTGAAATCGTGGGGAACGTTCAAAGCGCAAGAGATCGACTTTGCTGTTCTAGGCAAGTATAATAAGACGGCCGTAGAGATCATGAATAAGGCAGGATGGAAATAAAGAAAAGGGATGAGCGTAATGCCAGCCAAGATACTGCGCGTTCTGCAACAATACAATAATGGCTGGATGTGGGTCAGTCTATCGGCGGCAGCAATCCTATTGCTGCCGATTTTTGCTATTCTGCTAGAGCTGTTCGGCAAACCGAGCGAGAACTGGCGTCACATTACGCAATACATGATCGGGGACTACGTGCTGCAGTCCGTTTGGCTCGTCGTATTGACGGGGATGGTTACGCTGATCATTGGCACTACGCTGGCATGGCTGATCGCGGCATACGATTTTCCGCTGCGCAGAATGCTCCGATGGGCGCTCGTGCTGCCGCTCGCCGTCCCGCCGTACATAGCCGCCTATACCTACGCGAACATGTTCAGTTATACGGGGACGATTCAGGTAACGCTGCGCAAGCTCGGGATTACGGCGGATCAGGGCTGGTTCGATATCATGTCGCTTCCGGGAGCGGTTTTCATCTTCTCCTTCTTCCTATATCCCTACGTATACATGATTACTCGCGCATACCTTGAACGCCAATCGGGTTCGTATATCGAGAACGCAAGGCTATTCGGGCGGAAACCGGCGGCCGTTTTCTTCCATATCGCCCTTCCGTTATCCAGACCGGCGATTGCCGGAGGCTTGACGCTGGTGGCCTTCGAAGTGTTAAGCGACTATGGCGTCGTCAATTATTATGGCATCCAGACGTTCACGACGGCCATCTTCCGGACCTGGTTCGGCATGTACGACATCGACTCGGCAACGCGTCTTGCGGCGTGGTTCTTGGTCGTCATTATCGGCATTATTCTGCTGGAGCGTATCATGCGCGGTCGACGGGCATTCAGCGCCACGACGAGTCGTGGACATGCATTGACGCGTCTGAAGCTTAGGGGCTGGGCAGGATGGGCTGCTGCGCTTTACTGCGGCGTGATTGTGTCGATTGGTTGCATCATTCCAGTCGTGCAGTTGATCGTATGGGCGAGATGGACGTTCTCCGACGTGCTGGCCAATGCGGATTTCGTGCGCTTGACGTTCAACAGCGTAAGCGTTGCGGCAATGGCGACTGTATTAATCGTGATCCTGTCGCTGATCGTGGCGAATACGGCACGCATGCTGAACAACGCTGTCGGCTCGGGACTTGCCCGGCTGATCACAACCGGTTATTCGGTGCCGGGAGCGATTATCGCCATTGGGATCCTATCGCTCTTCATCCAGCTTGATCATTGGCTCGCTCCGATGTACAGGCAGCTCGGCTGGGGGAACTCGCCGCTGGTGTTGAGCATGTCGCTTGCGATGCTCGTGACGGCCTATGTCATACGATTCATGGCGACGGGCTACAGCGCTGTCGAAGCCGGCATGGAGAAGGTAGGACGGTCCTATTGGGAGGCTTCCCGGCAGCTTGGGGCCGGCTTGACCAGGACTTTCGTTCGGATCGATCTGCCGCTCTTGAAAGGATCGCTGCTGACGGGCATTATTCTCACGTTCGTCGAAGTCGTGAAGGAATTGCCGCTTGCCCTTCTGCTGCGTCCGTTCAACTTCGACACCTTAGCCACCAAGGCATACCAATATGCCAGCGACGAGCGCATCTACGCAGCCGCATTGCCGTCACTGCTCGTCATCGGGGTCAGTCTACTATCCATCATCATGCTTCATTATGCGGGAAAGGATGCGGTCCAGTGAGCTTCGTTAATGTTAAGCAATTGTCGTTCTCGTATGCTGGCAAGCAAGCCGCAGTCGTCGATCAGATATCGTTAACGATGGAGAAAGGCGAAATCGTCGGCGTAATCGGCGAGAGCGGCAGCGGGAAAAGCACGCTTCTGCGCCTGATAGCCGGCTTAGAGATGCCGAACAGCGGAAGGATCGAGATCAATGGCCGGACGATCGTGGATGAGCGAACGTTCATTCCGCCCGAACAGCGCGGCATCGGGATGGTGTTCCAAGACTATGCGCTCTTCCCGCATATGACCGTAACGAAAAACATCGAGTTCGGTCTGCATCGAATGGGTCGAGCGGGGCGTGCGGCTCGCGCGGCGGAGATGTTCGAGCTGGTGAAGCTGGGTGGCTTCGCAAGCCGATATCCGCATGAACTCAGCGGGGGCCAGCAGCAGCGGGTCGCGCTTGCGCGGGCGCTTGCGCCGCAGCCGTCCCTGCTGCTAATGGATGAGCCCTTCAGCAATTTGGACGCTGAGCTGAAGGCAGCCATTCGGCTTGAGCTCCGCGAGATTCTAAGGCGCGCCTCGATGACCTGCTTGTTCGTCACGCATGACCAGCAGGACGTGGAGGCCATCTGCGACCGCACGATCCATATGGACAACAAGGTGCTTGCGTAAAGGCTGTGCATGTTGTCCCCCTTAGATGGGGGCGCGGGAGCCTCTTGCCATTATCCCATGGAATCAGGAAGGGCTTCGTCCGCCGGGATGGGGCCCTTCTGCACGTCGCGCCGCCCCGCCCCGCGATCCGCAAACCTGATTGAACGGGATAGCGGCGACAGGCGCGCAGGGCAGGCATTGATCTGCTATAACCGTATTGCGTCTTGACAGCACAGGGCATCCTTCTTATGATGAATGACATTATAGAGAGCCGGAGGTAACCGCATCGTGATACGCCGTTTCATATCTTATTATCGGCCGCATAAAGGGCTGTTCTACCTCGACTTCTGCTGCGCGGTGGTCGTGGCGCTGCTGGAGCTTGCGCTGCCGCTTGCGGTCGCCTGGATGATTGACGACCTGCTGCCGAGCGGCGATTGGAATGCCATCGCGACAGCTGGCGTAGTGCTGCTTGCCGTGTACCTGGTCGCGATGGGCTTGCATTTTATCGTCAGCTATTGGGGCCACAAGCTTGGCATCAACATCGAGACCGACATGCGCCAGCAGGCATTCAACCACGTGCAGAAGCTGTCGTTCCGTTATTTCGACAATACGAAGACCGGTCACCTGCTCTCGCGCATGACGAACGATCTGTTCGAGATCGGCGAGATGGCGCATCACGGTCCGGAGGACCTGTTCATCGCGGTCATGACGTTCGCCGGGGCTTTCAGCATCATGTGGACGATCAACTGGCAGCTGGCGCTCATTACGTTCGCCGTCGTGCCGATACTGGTCTGGCTCATCGCTTATTTCAATATCCGGTTGAATAAGGCCGCTACGCAGATGTTCGCGAGCATTGCAGAAGTGAATGCGCGTGTAGAAGACAGCATCTCAGGTATTCGCGTTGTCAAATCATTCGGCAACGAGAACTTCGAAATGGAGCGGTTCCGCCATAATAACGCGCTGTTCCGCCTGGCGAAGCTGCGCTCTTATCTTGCCATCTCGTTCAGCTCGTCGGGAATGTACATGCTGACGCGTCTAATTACGCTGATCGTGCTGATCTGCGGCGCTTGGTTTGCGTTCAACGATCAGCTGAGCATGGGTGACCTCGTCGGATTCCTGCTGTACGTGCAGATTTTCCTGAAGCCGATCGACAAGATCAATGCCCTGATGGAGTCGTATCCGAAGGGGATGGCAGGGTTCAAGCGATTCTGCGATCTGATCGACACAGAGCCTGACGTGAAGGATGAGCCGGGTGCGGTCGACGTTGGCGGGCTGCGCGGCGATATCGAATTCCGGAATGTGTCGTTCGGGTATGAAGACCATGCGCGCGTGCTCGAGCATGTTGACCTGAAGGTGAGAGCAGGCGAGACGATCGCGCTTGTCGGGCCGTCGGGCGCAGGCAAGTCGACGATCTGCAGCCTGATTCCGCGGTTCTACGAAGTGAACGAGGGCGAGATCAGGATCGACGGCATGCCGATCCGCAGCATGACCCAGCGCTCGCTGCGGGCGCAGATCGGCATCGTGCAGCAGGACGTGTTCCTGTTCAACGGCACGATCCGCGAGAACATCGCTTACGGCAGGCTGGACGCCTCCGAGGCCGACATCGTCGATGCGGCGAACCGCGCGCATCTGGCCGCGATGATCGCCGGGCTGCCGGAGGGCCTTGACACGGTCATCGGCGAACGGGGACTGAAGTTGTCCGGCGGCCAGCGCCAGCGTCTCGCGATCGCGCGCATGTTCCTCAAGAATCCGCCGATCCTGATTCTGGACGAGGCGACTTCCGCGCTCGATACCGAGACGGAGAAGGTCATCCAGCAGGCGCTGGAGGAGCTTGCCGTGAACCGGACGACGCTCGTCATCGCGCATCGTCTGGCGACGATCCAGGGCGCCGATCGGATTATCGTCGTCACCGAGGATGGCATAGCCGAGCAAGGCCGGCATGAAGAGCTGCTGGCGCAGGGCGGCGTCTATGCCCGCCTGCACCGCGCACAATTCGGCACGGCTGTCCGCGCATAGCCGGGTCCTAGACCATGGCAACAGCGAGGGAAGCGTCTCCGTAGGGAGGCGCTTTTTCATGCGGCGAAGAGGCTCGGAATAAATTGGAAGCCCGGACCGTATCCTAATGAAACCGGGTTGCATCATGCAGATTGCCAGGCACGATAATTGGCAAAGCGAAGTGCGCATAGACGTTCGTGGAAGCATTTGCTATAATTGTAGAGGTTATTTTGACAGGAGTCGTCCGCCCCAACAAGAGACAGACGGCTAATCATGAACGTACGCACGGAGGCGATGGTATGGAGAAGTACATCAACAACTACGTGATCGTATCCATCTTTATCCTGCTCGGCATTCTGCTCCCGATCGTGGCGCTCGGGGTCGGCAGGCTGCTAAGGCCGAGCAAGCCGAACACGGAGAAGCAGACGACGTACGAGAGCGGCAACGAGCCGGTCGGAGAGGGGCAGGTGCGGTTTAACATCCGCTACTATCTGTTTGCCCTGATGTTTGTCATTTTTGATGTGGAAACCGTTTTCTTATACCCTTGGGCCGTCGCATATAATCAGCTCGGCCTGTTTGTGCTAGTCGAAATGCTGATCTTCGTTGCCTTGCTGTTGGTTGGCCTACTATACGCTTGGAAGAAGAAGGTGCTGAAATGGGATTCGATTTAGCGTCGATCACGCCGGAGGAACGGCAAGAGCTGGAACGCAACGTATTCATGGGAACATTGGACCAACTGAAGGCATGGGCGCGGAGCAACTCGCTCTGGCCGCTCACGTTCGGTCTGGCCTGCTGCGCGATCGAGATGATGGGCACGGGCGCGTCGCACTATGACTTGGACCGGTTCGGCGTTATATTCCGGACGTCGCCGCGTCAATCCGACGTCATGATCGTAGCCGGTACCGTCACGAAGAAAATGGGCCCGCTGCTGCGTCGTCTGTACGATCAGATGCCGGAGCCGAAATGGGTCATCGCGATGGGGTCGTGCGCGACTGCGGGCGGTCCTTACGTTCGTTCGTACGCCGTCATGAAGGGCGTCGATCAGATCGTGCCCGTCGACGTGTATATTCCGGGCTGTCCGCCGAACCCGGCGGCGCTTATCTACGGCATTAACAAGCTCCAAGAGAAGATCCGTTACGAGGCGAAAACCGGGAAGCGGGTGACGAATCGGTGAGCGAGGAGAACAAGAAGAACGTCGAGGGCCAAGAGCCTGAGACGTTGAAGGATACAGGAGCGCAAGCGCCCGGCAGCGAGAGCGGTCCGGGCGAGGCGAGCGCGGACGCGGGCAACGCCGCGGATGCGGCTGCGAGCGCGCCGGAGGCCGGCAACGCGAACGAGCCTGCGAACACGGAAGCGGTTGCAGGCACGGAGCCGGCAGGTGCGGATGCGGCGCATCCGAATCAGCCGCAGCCGCAGGCGGCTGTTGAGCCCGAAGCGGATGCGGCGAGCGCGGGCGAGAACGCCGCGCCGGGCGGCGGCGAAGCGCCGGCGGCAGCCGAGGCAAGCGCGGACCCTGAGCGCGAGGCGAAGCTGAAGGCGGCCGCGGAAGCGCGCGCGGCGAGGGCAGCGGCGAAGGCAGCCGCAGAAGGCGGCGCAGCCGAGGCAAGCGCGGATCCTGAGCGCGAGGCGAAGCTGAAGGCGGCCGCGGAGGCACGCGCGGCGAGAGCGGCGGCGAAGGCAACCGCCGAGGCCGGCGGAAGCGGCGAAGCGGGTGCGGGAG
>JAEZCJ010000217.1 GCA_023433615.1 Bacillota bacterium
GTGGACTCAAAACGCTATTGTAATCTGTATGCACATGAATGACGAACATCGGAAAGCCGTATGAGGGAAAACCTCACGTACGGTTTGATGAGGAGGGGCAGGTATTATCTGCCCTTCACTCTAGCAAGGGGGCATCTATAACGTTGTTGCGTAATTCGGAATAGCCGAACTACGAGCAGCGCTGCAAGACGTGAAGCCTCTCCTTCTGATTGCTCGAACTGACGAGAGGCTTCTTCAATCAGGGTTGCCCACAGTTTACAGGTCGGTTCTTCAAGACCACATTCGCGCAGACAGCGCAGTAAGTCGGCATATCGACTATTATCTAGTGCTAGAATACGATTGCTGGCGGTAATACCAATCCTTGTTATAGCAACTGAATATGCGTATACTTTAGCCATTATAGAGTCGCGTATTCTACTAAAGAGGGGTCGAGTGCCGATGCATGCAGCCGTCAAGTTGATGCGTAATTTCATAGACCGCGATATCCAGAAGAGAATGAAAGTCTATCAGGATACGGTGAGGCTCATCCGCGAACGGAATTTGGATGACTGGGATGAGGGTCAGTTACAAGCGGAATCCCTACGGCTGCAACAAGAAGCCCGATCAGGCACGCCTCTTGATGAGCTGCTTATCGATGCGTATGCTCTCGTGTGCGAGGCAGCGAAGCGCAAGCTCGGATTGCAGCCCTACGATGTCCAGATCATGGCCGCGATCGCGCTGCACGAGAGTCATATGATCGAGCAGCATACCGGTGAAGGAAAGACGCTTACTGCCGTAATGCCTGCTTATCTGAATGCGTTGACCGGCAAAGGCGTTCATGTGTTGACCTTTAACGATTATTTGGCGAATCGGGACGCGGAGTGGATGGGCCCGATTTATCGTTACCTTGGCTTAACCGTAGCCGGGATTCAAGCAGGCATGAGCCTGGATGCCAAAAGAGAAGCGTATGCCAAGGATATCACCTATGTTACAGCCAAAGAGGCAGGGTTCGACTATCTGCGCGACACGATCGCCCTGCACGAGTCCGATATGGTGCATCGCCCTTTCCACTACGTCATCGTAGACGAGGCGGATTCGCTGCTTCTTGACGAAGCGAGGGTGCCCCTAGTCATCACAGGCGATTCGGAGGCTGCGAGCGACGATCGCATTCGTTACGCGAACGTCGCTCGGCAGCTCGAGCAAGCAGAGCATTACGAGTTCGACGAGTTCCAGCGGAACGTATACTTGAATGAAGCAGGCTCTGCAGTTGCCGAGTCGCTGCTAGGGTGCGGGAATTTATACGATAGCCATAACAGTGACGTATTATCGTCATTGAATTGCGCGCTGCATGTGGAAGTATTATTCAGAAGAGACGTGGATTATATCGTGCGTGACGGTAAAATCGAGCTGATTGAAGCGTATACGGGCCGCGTGGCCGAGAACAGATTTTTGCCTGAAGGGCTGCAGGCCGCGCTCGAGGCCAAAGAAGGACTTCAGTCTGAAGCCGGCGGAAAAATCCTCGGCATGATCACGCTTCAACACTTTATTAACCTCTACCCGACGATTAGCGGAATGACAGCGACCGCCCACGCCTCCGCAATGGAATTCGAGACGATATATGACCTGGAGGTCGTGCAGATTCCACCGCATAAGCGCAACATACGGATCGATCATCCGCACCGAATCTATTCCCATGCGGAGGCCAAGCTTAAGGCGCTTGTCCAAGAAATCTCGACTGTCCACAGAACCGGACGTCCGATACTCGTCGGCACGTCAAGCGTCGAGGAATCGGATCGGTTGGCGGAAGCGCTAGCCGTTGCCGGCGTGCCTTGCCATATTCTGAATGCGAAGAACGATGCAGAGGAAGCCGCGATCATCGCCAGAGCGGGAGAGGTCGGCGCCGTGACGGTGTCTACGAATATGGCAGGGCGAGGCGTCGACATCCGGCTAGGCGCCGGCAACCCCGCGCAAGCAGAAGCGGTCGCTAAGCTCGGCGGGCTGTATGTGATCGGTACGCATGTCAACGAAAGCATGCGGATCGACGACCAGCTGCGCGGGCGTGCCGGTCGCCAAGGCGACCCAGGCGCATCCATATTTTTCGTAAGTCTGGAAGACGAGCTGATGCTTCGGCTCGGCATCAATCACGGTTTTCGCGCTCCTAGACAGGATGAGGCGCTCGAGGAGTCCATGCTGCGCAGCAAGATCGCGCATATGCAGCGCGTGATGATGGGTCAAAATTTCCATCTTCGCCAGGAATTGAACCGTTACTCGGATATGGTGGAGGATCAGCGGCGGATTCTGCATGCGGAGAGACGTCAGATTCTGAAAGGCGAAATCCCAATGAGCCCTTCGGAGCAGCGGGTTCGGCTTTACTATATCGACGAATGCTGGGCTGACCATCTTGCCTATGTTGCTTACCTTCGTGAAGGCATTCACCTGGAGAGCCTTGTCAACAGCAATCCCATTGACGAATTTCATACGCGAGTTACGCAAGCATTCGAGCAGCTATCGGCGACAATAAAAAGCGAGTCGGCATCCATGCTTGCGAGGCTCGGCGGTTCTAACGATCCGGCGAAGTGGGAGGAATTCGGCCTGATGAGCCCTGCGTCAACACAAACTTATCTCATCAGCGATCAATACATTCAGAATTCCCGCAGCTCGTGGTCGGCAATGACGGTATTTGCATTCTGGATTCGCAAGGCGTTGAGGCCGATCCTGCGGCTATCGAAGTATTGATGCATGTTGAATTACGCCAAGCACATGCCTCGTCGATCGTGCGCAGTTGCATAGTTCAAAATAGTCGAAGAAGCGAATGATGGCCGATACGCCGAATGGTGTATCGGCCATTGCTCATCCATCACCAAAATATCCTAATAAAATATATACTTTGTGGGGTTGTTTTCCATTTTTATCTATAGTAAATTCTTGGAATACCGTTTCGGCTCTTATATGGAATAGCTCGCTGCAGATCGTGGATCAAGGGGGAACGAGAGATTTGGGGAAACTGGGTCATGCCTTACATAGCGCGAAGTCTAATATCGCGAACAATCTATTCGTGCTCCGATTAGCTTGGCAGATGCATCCGCAGCGTGTGGCGGTCGATTTCGCCGTGCAGGCCTGCAGGCAATTTACGAACGTATTCTTCGCCGTATACTTCATGAAGTTCATTATCGAGTCGATCGCAAGCCGCAGCGACTATGGGCAGATTCTCCAGTTCATCTTCATCACGCTGGCCATGCTGCTCGTTCTTAACGTTCTGGACCATTGGTATGAGCAGCGTTTCAAGCCGATGAGCGATCTGAGGCTGTATGAGAAGCTGTATCTTGTGTTATTCCGCAAAGCGGCTGCAGTGGAATTGAAATGCTTCGAGGATCACGAGTTCTATAACAAATATACGAAGGCGATTCAGGAAGCGGACCAGCGCATGAGCGCCGTTCTCGACAGTATTTCCAGATTGGTGTTCTCATCCCTCGCTACGATCAGCATCTTTGCTGTCATGTACGCCATTGACCCGTGGGTCATCCTGTTCGCGCTCTTGCCTATCGTCGGTAATTTTCTGTTCGGCAAGAAACTGAATCGGATTCAATTCCGGCAGAATGCGGACTTCGTTCCGTATCAGCGCAAAATGGATTACGTGAACCGCGTCATCTATCTGTCCCACTATGCCAAGGAGATCCGGCTGTCCCGTATCTTCTCCGTACTGCAGAGCACGTACCAGGAGGGCTACAACGGCGTTATATCCGTCATTCACAAGTATCGAGTCAAGGCCGGCGTGATCTCCTTCTTCAAAATTTTCCTCACCTTCACGCTAATCTTCCAGGGTGTGCTGCTGTACGGCGCGTATCTGGCTATCGTCAAAGAGTCCATCTCGATCAGCTCCTTCGTCGTGCTCGGCACCGCTATGGTCAGCGGGGCATGGGCGCTGATCCGCATGTCGGACAGCGTCGTGGAGATCAACAAGAACGGCATTTACATCGATAACCTTCAAGCCTTCCTCAGCTATGTGTCCGAGATCGATGAAGCCCGCGAGCCTGACAAGACAGTCGCGCCGAGGCTGGAGAAGCTCGCCTTCCGCCAGTTGCAATTCAAGTATGATGGAGCGCAGGACGCGTCGTTATCCGGCATCACGCTGGAAGTGAAACGGAACGAGAAGATTGCGTTGGTCGGCCATAACGGTGCAGGCAAATCGACGCTGATCAAGCTGATGATGCGGCTGTATGATCCGACCGAAGGCGAAATCACGCTCAACGGCGACAATATCAAAGCATTCGATCTGCAGTCTTACCGTTCGATCTTCGGAACGGTATTTCAAGATTTCAAGATCTTCTCGATGACGATCGCGGAGAACGTGCTCATGCGCGAGGCGAGGAGCGAGGAGGATCGTCTGCTGGTGGTCGAGGCACTCAAGAAAAGCAGAATCTACGACAAGGTAGCCTCGCTGCCTCGAGGAATCGATACGATGCTGACGAAGGAATTCGACGATGAAGGCGTCGTGCTGTCCGGCGGCGAGTATCAGAAGATCGCGATCGCGCGTATTTTCGCGCAGCCGGCCGAGATTCTCATTCTGGATGAGCCTACAAGTGCGCTGGACCCGATCGCGGAATATGAAATCTTCGAGAGCATGCTGGAAGCCTGCAAGGATAAGGCGGTCGTCATCATTTCGCATCGGATGTCGTCGGCCATGCTGGCCGACCGGATCTATTATATGGAGAACGGCAGCATTCAGGAAGCGGGCACGCATGAAGCGTTGATGAACCGGCAGGGCAAATACGCGGAGCTGTTCCTGAAGCAAGCAGAGAAGTATGTGGCACAAGAAGAGTTGGCAGAGGCGGTGAACCGGCGTGAAGTCTAATAAACATAGCTTTGCCCGAGCGCTTCAGAATAACTGGTTCATTCTAAAGTTCGGCCTGCGCTATTCCCGAGGCTATATTATTTTCACCTGCCTATACGCGTGCCTGCAAGAGATCGAGATCTTCCTCGAGCATGTCATTCTGATCAAGTTCGTCTTCGACAGCGTGCAATATGGAACAGACTTCTCGACCGTTGCCTTGTATATCGGGTTATTGGTCGTCTTCATTGCCGGCTGCTTCGTGCTGGACAGCATCTATTATCAGAGCGTTGAACCGAAAGGCAAAGAGCTGCTATACCAGAAGCTGCGAATGGAACTCTATCATAAAGCGGTCCGGACCGACCTAAGCAATTACGACGATCCTGCCTATTACAACGAGTATGTGTGGAGCGCTAACGACGTTCGAAATCGCATTGATGCAACGATCAATACGATTCGGAACCTGTGCAAAGCCATTACGGTCATCGTGACGTCGGTCAGCTTCTTCTTGTTCGTCGACAAGCTCGGCCTGCTGTTCATTCTGGTATCGTTCGTCGCCACGATGCTCTTCAGCATGGTGGCCAATAAAGTCAGATATGCCATGCGGATCGAGCTGAATGAGAAAGACCGTAAGCGGATCTATCTGAAACGGCTGTTCTACTTGGCCGACTACGCGAAGGAGATGCGGCTGTATACGATCAAGGAGAAGTTCTTCCGGGAATTCTCCGAGACGAATAGAGCGATGCATGCAACCGTCCGCAAGCATTCGAAGAAGCAATTCTGGCTCAACTTCACGTCCGACTACTTCTTCAACGAACTGATTCTCGGCGGCTTGTATGTCGCCTACGTCGCCTTCATGGCGTTGGTGAAGGGGACGCTCAGCTACGGAAGCGCGGTTACGCTGCTGAATTCCTGCTGGCGCCTTAAGGGCAATATGCAGTATTTGACGTCGCTCGTCAGCGAGATGCAAGAGAACAGCTTATATATCGAGAAGTTAAGAAGCTTCCTGGAACAGAACAATCAGCTGAAGGACGCGACAGACCCGCTGCCTGTCCCGGATCGGTTCGCCGAGCTAGAGCTGAGGAACGTATCGTTCCAATATCGTGCTGGCGATGCTCTGATTCTGCGCGATATTGACCTTAGCATTCGTCCAGGCGAGAAGATTGCCATCGTCGGCTATAACGGCGCAGGCAAGACGACATTGACGAAGTTGATTATGCGTCTGTACGATGCATCCTCAGGCGAGATTCGTCTGAACGGCATCGCCATCGATCAGTTCAAGCTCGATGAGTATCGGATGCAGTTCAGCTCCGTGTTCCAGGATCATCAGCTGTTTGCGGCTTCCCTGGCGGAGAATGTGCTCATGCACCCGGTAACCGCCGGCGATTCCGAACCCGTGTCGCAGGCGCTGGAGAAGGGCGGGTTCGGCGATAAACTGCGGATGCTCCCGCTCGGAACGGATACCATCATAACGAAGGAGTTCGACGAGTCCGGCGTTGAGCTGTCCGGCGGAGAAGCGCAGAAGGTTGCGATCTCGCGCGTATTCGCGAAGCCCACGCTGCTCATCCTGCTGGACGAACCGTCGAGCGCGCTGGACCCGATGAGCGAGTATCATTTGAACCAGGTCATGCTGGAGAAGGCCGAGAATCGGCCGATTGTCTTCATCTCGCATCGTCTGTCGACGACCAGAATGGTTGACCGTATCCTCATGATGGAGCATGGCCGAATTATCGAGCAAGGCTCTCATGATGAGCTCATGCAGCTGAATGGCAAATATGCGCACATGTTCAACCTGCAGGCTTCCCGATACCGCGTTGTGGCAGGCTCCAAAATGTAGACGTACATGTGAATAGAAGAAAGCAGGGCAGACCTTGATCATCCAAGGCTGCCCTGTTTGGCATGCTAATCCAATACGATCTCCGCAACGCAGCAGGCCGGCAGCTCCAATGACAAGCTGTTGCCTTCCACAGCGACATTCGGCATCGAGCGAATATCGACCTGTGCCGGCTGTCCGAATGCGTTGTGACTGTTCATATCGCCGCTGATGTAACGGATGGAAGCCGACGTGAACGTCCTGCCGGCCAGCATGAGGGTTGTCTGCCGGGATTCGTTGGCCGACAAATTGACAACCGTCGCGTGCACCTTGCCGTCCGTTCGCTCGGAAGCGCTCAGATGAAGCGCGGGCACCTGCGCCTCCTCCGTGCCGATCAAATCCTGCTGCACGTAGCTTTCGATCAGCGTGGCATCGTGATGTCCTTTGAACAGATCGAACACGTGGTAGGTCGGCGTCAACACCATCTTTTCTCCTTCCGTCAAGATGACCGATTGAAGCACGTTGACCATTTGCGCCAGATTAGCCATTTTTACCCGATCGCTGTGGGCGTTGAAAATATTAAGCGATAGAGCGGCGGCGACGGCGTCGCGCATCGTATTTTGCTGGAACAGGAATGCGGGATTGGTGCCCGGCTCGACCTGATGCCACGTCCCCCATTCGTCCATGATGATTGCGACCCTGCCCTCCGGATCATGCTGATCCATTACGCACTTGTGACGGCGAATGAGTTCGTCCGTGAACATCGTCCGGCGCAACGTCCGATAGTAGCTTCCTTCGTCGAAGCCAACGGCCGGGCCCTTCCTCTCCCACGGATACTCCTCCGTTTTGTAATAATCGGGCATCGTATAGTAGTGGAGAGACAGCCCGTCCATTCTGCGGCCGGCATGAATCATCATCGTTTCCGTCCATTTGTAATCGGCGCCGTCGGCTCCGCAAGCCACCCTGAATAGTTTGTTGTCGCCGTAGTTGCGGATGTAGGTTTCGAACTTCTTGTATTCGTCTGCATAGTATTCCGGCCGCATATGGCCGCCGCAAGCCCAGTTTTCGTTGCCGATCCCGACAAATTCCACCTTCCAGGGCTTCTCCCGGCCGTTCTCCCGTCTCCAATTGGCCATCGGGGATTCGCCCTCGAACGTCATATATTCGATCCATTCGCTCGCGTCGCGCACCGTTCCCGAGCCAACATTAGCCGCTACGTAAGCAGCGCTCCCGATCTGCTCGCACAGGTCCAGAAATTCGTGCGTGCCGAAGGTATTGTCCTCCACGACGCCTCCCCAGCCCGCATTCACGATACGTTTGCGATCGGGTCCTACGCCGTCCTTCCAATTATAGTATTCGGCGAAGCAGCCGCCGGGCCAGCGCAGTACCGGAACACGAATATGGCGCAAGGCATCCACTACGTCAGTACGCAAGCCGCGGATATTGGGGATCGGACTGTTAGGACCCACAAAAATCCCTTCGTATATGCCTCGTCCCAAATGCTCAGCAAAATGCCCGTAAATGTTCTTGTCGATCGTGCCATACTTTCGCCCTGCGTTGATGAATAATAGAGACATGAAGAATCACTCCAATCCGTGAGAGATGATAAGTTAATCAAGCTTGCGGTTCCTTACGAATGTTCATTGTAGCGCTTTCATGGCAATGGTTTCAACCCCATAAGGCGCTTCTTGATACAATGGTAAAGAGATGACAAGGAAGTAGAGATCGGTTAGCTTGATCTCGAAGCAAGCAGTAAACATGGCGGTAGCGCTTGCTTTGACAGGAGTATTGGCGGCATGCAGCGGCTCCCGATAAACCGGCCAACTTTATCCGCGCAATAATATCGTCTCAATCGCTTATAGGAGTAGATTACTTCACAAGATCAGGGTTTTAACCTCGCCATTTTCAGTGGATATCCCGATAACCGCGAGACGCCGCAGCGGCTATGATGAGTACATACGAAGCGCAGTGTGCGATTCATCACCGAAGTATGGATCAGGTTAGGTTTATACTTCCGGTAGCGGACTGGGCATCGAGTGGGAGGGATTATCAA
>JAEZCJ010000218.1 GCA_023433615.1 Bacillota bacterium
GTGGACTCAAAACGCTATTGTAATCTGTATGCACATGAATGACGAACATCGGAAAGCCGTATGAGGGAAAACCTCACGTACGGTTTGATGAGGAGGGGCAGGTATTATCTGCCCTTCACTCTAGCAACAGCTTAGCGCCGTCCATGAACAATAAAGGGAATACATACAACTATTTTCCGATTACGCTAAGGTCTGGCGAGATTAGTGTAGTAAAGTACATCGAATTCCGGCCCTTTGGGCTGAATGGCCTATATCGCTCGAATTAGTGGTACCTTTTTACACTGATCGGTCGGATGAGTCGCAATGCGAAGAATTAGTGGCAGAAAACGCAGCTAATCGGCTTACGGCCTAGAGCTAGAGTCAGGGAGCGCGGAGACGCGATGACTGCCCAAGCTGCGGTGGGCGTAGTCAGCGTCACGACAACGATCTCTAATGACTTCTTCTCGCCCCGGCGGATGGCAGAGAAGCTGAACGAGAAGATCGCAGATTTGCATTGCGAACAGCCGACGGTTTAAAGGTATTTTAAGGTAACGCCTCTATAATGGGGGGAGCACAGGCTCGGCTGTCTCGGAATCGGGATGAAGCCGCTGTCTGAAAGGGGCGTCAAAGTTGAAAATATTGATCGTAGAAGACGATCTGCCGCTGCAGCAAGCGATGGCTAGATTGTTCCGAGAAGAAGGCTATACCGTGCATGAAACCGACTCCGGCGACGAAGGGCTATTCCTCGCGGAGCAGAACATCTACGAGCTGATCGTGCTCGACGTCATGCTGCCCGGCATGAGCGGCATTAGCTTGATTCATCATCTCCGCTCGCGGCGGATGGATACGCCGATTCTGCTGCTTACGGCCCGCGATGCGTTGGAGGATCGGGTGAGGGGACTTGATGCAGGGGCAGATGACTATGTGGTGAAGCCGGCGGCTTATCCCGAGCTGCTGGCCCGCGTGCGTGCGATTCTGCGCCGTCGAGGCGTGGTCGGGCAGGAGGGCGACCCGTCGTATGCCGACATCGTGCTGCGTTCGCGCGAGCAGGACGGCTACGTTGACAGCAAGCCGCTGCATCTGACGCAGAAGGAATATGAGCTGCTCGAATTCCTCTTGGTGAACAAGGAGCGTATTCTGACCCGGGAGCAGATCATGGACCGCGTCTGGGGCTACGATACCGATCATGCGGCCGGCGTCGTGGATGTCTATGTACATTACGTGCGGAAAAAGCTGGCATCATTCGGGCGCGACCACTTCATCCATACGGTGCGGGGCGTCGGATTCATGTTGAAGGGCGGGTGACAAGATGTTCCGCAATACGAAATGGAAGCTGATCATGCTGAACGCCGCCGTCTTCTTCGTGCTGACCAGCGCAATGGCGATCGGATCGTATCTCTACGTGAAGGACCAACTGATCCACAAGGCCGACAATGCCCTGCCCGTATCGATGAAGACCCCTGCCCTCAGTCCTGCCGGTTCGACGGGGGCGACCGGCAGGCTTGGCATCCCGTTCTCCGCGGACGAGAACGTATTGACAGATACAACGATCGGCGTCGGGAGCGTCCGAGCGACGTATGCGTTCCGCATCGACATGACGGACCGGATGATCTATTCGATCTTCTGGGATGCGAATGGCCGGCTGGTCGATAAGGCCCTGCCTGACGAGGTAAACGAGGACCTGCTGGGGAAGCTGAGCCGCCGTCTGGATGAGTCGGGGCCTTTCTCGGTTGCATCCGGCGGCCGAACTTTCCGCGTCACATCGATCCCGGAGCGCATGGTGCTGCTCAATACGCCCGATACGGCGACTGTACAGTCCTACACGGTGCAATACATGACCAATATTACCGAGGAGACGACGATGCTGCGCAATCTGCTGACCTTGCTGCTGTCGGGCATCGTTGTCGCAGGCATCGTCGCCGTATCGGCAGGCTGGTACTTGGCTTCCCGCGCGCTGGTGCCGATCCGTACGGCTTGGGATCGCCAACAGCAGTTCGTAGCGGATGCATCGCATGAGCTGCGCACCCCGTTGTCGGTCATTCAGGCGCACTCGGAATTGCTGCTGCGTCATCCCGATCGGACGATCGAGGAAGAGAGCCGGAGCGTGTCGACCGTGTTGCGGGAGGGCCGGCGGATGCGCCGGCTGGTCGACGGGCTCTTGACGCTGGCGCGTGCCGACTCGAACCAGGCCGTGCTGCGCCGTGCGCCGCTGCGGGTTGACGAGGCGCTTCGGGCGGCGGCCGACCAGATGGAGCCGCTGGCTGCGGCGAAGCATATCGTGCTGCGCTTCGATTCGCTTGCCGAGGCAGGATGCTCGGCTGATGAGGAACGCATCCATCAGTTGTTCCTCATCGTGCTCGACAATGCGGTGAAGTACACGCCGGAGGGCGGGATCGTCAGCCTATCCTGCTCGCGGCTGCACGGGACCGTCCGCATCACGATCGAGGATACGGGCGTCGGGATCGCGCCGGATGATCTGCCGCATGTGTTCGAGCGGTTCTACCGGAGTGACAGGGTTCGTACGCGCGAGCATGGCGGGATCGGCCTCGGCCTCTCTATCGCCCGCTGGATCGTCGACAGCCACGGCGGATCGATCCGCGCCGAGAGCCGCTACGGAGCGGGCACGACGATTCATATTCAATTGCCGGCCTGATGGGACCGGAATCATTCATTATTTTCAATAATCCGCTTCAGATTCATGATCCCTGCCTTCGCTCTCCTATGCATCAAGCGTCTGGCGAGCGGGAGCAGCAGAAGCCTTACGATTGGATTCCTGCTTCGGCTGTACATTCGCCATGTAATCCGGCAAGCATTGAACCCTGCATGAGCAAAAACGATTTCCATTCTGGGAAAGAGCGGAGGGAACTTGCCTTCCGTTGCGAAGAAGCGGTACATCTCCGATTCTTTTACGGTAAGCAGAATCTCTTTCGTTCCCCGGAAAGGAACTTGAACGGTTTCTAGATACGTTTTCCCGGCTTGGCCATGTTCATGGCCGTCGGTTGATTGAATGGACGTGACGCCGGGGAACCAGGTTCCGAACAGCTCCATATTGGTTGCATAGCGATAGACATCTCGTACCGGACGATTAATCACTGCGTCTTCTGCCGCGAGCAAATGCATGAA
>JAEZCJ010000015.1 GCA_023433615.1 Bacillota bacterium
GCTGGATGCCGGCGGCGGCATCCAGCGGCGAATCGAGCTGGAGCACGAGGTCGACATGCCCGACATCGATGCCGAGCTCGAGGGATGAGGTCGCGACGATGACCCGCAGTTCGCCGGATTTCAGCAAGCGCTCGACTTCGAGCCGCAGCTCGCGCGAGACGCTGCCGTGATGAGAGCGCGCCATCTCGTAGCCGACGTAATCGTTGAGCCGCAGCGTCAGCCGCTCGCTGAGCCGACGGCTGTTCACGAAGATGATCACGGAGCGGGCTCCTTCGATTAATTGGACGATGCGGTCCAGGATCGGCAGCCAGACGGAGTCGCTGCCGCGCAGAATGCGGCTGTCGTCCGGCAGCGTAACGGTGAGCTCGATCGTCTTGCTCATGGCGCTCTCCACGATAACGACAGGCCGCGGCTCGCCAGCCGCTTCCCATCCGCCGAGGAATTGCGCGATGCGGTCCATCGGCTTCTGCGTCGCTGACACGCCGATCCGCTGCACGGGCTGCGGGCAGAGCGCGGCCAGCCGCTCCAGCGACAGCGACAGATGCGCGCCGCGTTTGTCGCCGGCGACATCGTGGATCTCGTCGACAATGACCTGCCGTACCGTGCGGAGCATGTGCCGGCCCTTCTCGGATGTCAGGAGGATGAAGAGCGATTCAGGCGTCGTGATAAGCACTTCCGGCGGCCGGCGCAGCATGGATGCGCGCTGCGAGCTCGTCGTATCGCCCGTTCGGACGGCCGCGCGCAGCCCCGGCCAGGCGTCGCCGCTGTGTGCCGCCATCCGATCGATCGTCTCCGCGAAGCCGATCACGTGATGGTGGATGTCGTTGTTGAGCGCCTTCAGCGGCGTAATATAGAGCACCTGCACGCCGATGCCCGCATTCGAAGCCTTAGAAGCCACGCCATTCCCGGCCCCTGCGGCAAGCTTATGGCGAACCGCGTCGTCGAGGCAGGGCAAGAGCGCGGCAAGCGTCTTGCCGGAGCCGGTGGGCGCGGCAATCAGCGTGTGGCGTCCGGAGCGAATCGAAGCCCAGGCCTCTTGCTGGACGTTCGTCGGTTCACCGAAGGTGTCCCGGAACCAGCTAGCTAGAGCAGGATGGAAAGGGGGAAGGGCAGCAGGCATGCAGTCAGCTCCTCTTAGAGGTCGTTCATAACGACCGCTTGTGATCGCAAAGCAGCGTTCGGAATCGACCGCGATACGATTTGAGTGATATATCGTTCAAACCATTGACATTGACGGGCTTTTCGGTCAGTTTTGAACGATATAGAACGATATATCGATTGAATGCAGGGTGTGTTTTCGATCGATGGCTCGTGTTGAGTGACAGATCGTTCATAACCGGACTCATTCCACTTAATTGAGCAACATTTGTACGAAATTTCGTACAACGAGTTGCATCGGCAATTACATCTCAATGAGACAGCCAGCTCTCGTGGATGTTACACCTCGCGCAGCTCCCCGCGCGAGGTGCGACGGCGCGTGACGGCTGTCTACTTACTGGATTGCGTAATGACGCAGCTTGCGTGTAGGTCGAGTTGGCCGGCCTACAGCAGAGAACCTTCGCACAAGAGGCGCTGCAATGCGGAAAGGCCGAATTAGAGGAGGCGACTACTCCGCATTGCTCGAAGCGGCGTGCTCCAATTCGATGAACCCGCGCTGGTATCGGGCCATCGGACCTCTATGAGACATGCAAGCAGGCAAGTTTGAATTCGAGAGGCAAGCATGCCCAAGGCAGATACCTTACGTAGCTTGCTATACCCCCATTATACCAACATTTGGGCCAAGCCGCCTCTCCTGCACCTGCACGAACACGCGCATACACACGCCCTCGAACAACAAAAACCGCAAGGCGTCCGGGCAGGGACGATCCTTGCGGTTCTTGTGCTTCAGAGTGCGTTCGCGGACTACCTGAGGCGGTTATTAATCGACATCGCCGTCGCCTGCCGGAAGATCGGAAGGTTCGTCGATTGCCACTGCTTCGTACGTGTCAGCACTCATGACGCGGCGCGCTCCCAAGTAGCGCTTCGAGTAGTACGAGTCGGACAGGCCGCTGATCGTCACGCCCTTGCTGGAGGACGAGTGCGCGAACTTGCCGTCGCCTACATAGATGCCTACATGCGATACGCCTTTGCCGCTGGTGTTGAAGAATACGAGGTCTCCGGCTTGGAGGTCCTCCTTAGCTACTTTCTTGCCGATCTTCGACTGCGAAGCGGACGTACGCGGCAGTTCGATGCCGAGCTTGGCGAATACGTAGGACGTGAAGCCGGAGCAATCGAACCCTTTGGTCGATGTGCCGCCGCTCTTGTACTTCGTACCGATCAGTGCGTCGATCGTCTCATCAAGCTTGGAACTGGCGAATGCGCTTACGGCAGAGAAGGTCATGATGACGGCAAGCAGGATAGCCGTTGTTGCGACAAGCTTCTTCACGAATACAAGCCCCTTCCGGTGCCTGCGAGGTTAGCTGTGGGGTTCGGTTGAAGGTTCCCTATGATTCCCTCGGCGTTCGGCCTGACTGATGCGGAACGCGGGATCAATTCACCCAGAGTGGTTCCCCCGCTTCCACTTGCGTGGAATTCGGCGATTTTGCTGCAATGGTTTTCAACTTGCTCGCTAATATTTCGTCATTTTCTATGTATTTCCTCCTTAAGTCCCCTTCTATGAGAGAATTCTAATATTGCTCTCAGAAAAGAACCGACAAGACCCGGGATATCCCGGGTCTTCGGTTCTACAGATTACCATCCAATTGTCGATTCCTGTCCCGGTCAGGCTTGGCCGCGCTTGGATTGCCAAGTCTCGAGAAGCGAGGCGTACGTCCACACCTTCATCCATGTCCGAATAAAATGATGCGCCTGATGCAGGATCAACGCGAACAGTCCGGCCCAGACCATCGATACGGCCGATGATGCGAATCCGACGAGCGCCCCGATTCCCCACATCGCTGCCGTTACGCCGGCCGCCGGCAGGAAGCTGCGGGCGGCGAGCAGGACCGAGCCTGGGAAGCGCTCGCCGCTGACGGCGCCGAACTGCAGGCCCAGCGATAGGAGCCGAATCGCGGCGCACCACAGCAGCCATCCGAGCGCATAGGGGATGACGGCCCAGCCGAGCGTCGCCCAGCTTGCGCTCTCCGCAAGCGCGCGGCTGACGAGCGGCACGAGCCAGATGAGCGGGGCGAACAGCAGGACGAGCTCCGCCGCGTAGATCGCCGAGACCGGCTTCCACGCGGCGCGAATGCCCGCGAAGAACCGCGTGCCGCCTCCGTCTGCGGCATGATGCAGCGAGTGGAACAGGCCTGCGTTGATGAGCGGGGTCAGCAGCATGCGCATGCCGAACAATCCGGCCAGCATCCAGATATAAGGCCGCAGCAGGTCGGTCTTCATAATCTGGAACTGCGCCTCGATCAGGAACAGCTGAACCGCGCCGTCCGAAGCTAACACGTCCGGGTACCTGAGCAGCAGCGGCACGATGACGGACTCGACCGCGCGCACGATGAAGAATCCCCACAAGAGCTGATACAAGAACAGAATCGCTATCACCGGAAAATGCCTGACCGTACGCCCCCAGCCGCTCTTAATATGTGCCTTCATTCGATCTTCCCCCATTCTCTTCCTGCCGCATGCGCGGCCTACCAGCCAATGCGTCCGAGTAAGGATTCGAGCAGCTTCGCGATGCCGACATTCCAGCGATGCTTCTCTTGTCGGTCGAGTCCCGACTTCATGAAGTTGTTAATATGCTTATTGTCGAGCATGTTCGTCCGGTTCGGATCGGCGACCGCCCAGACGAGCGGGGCGGTGTGGGTCAAGGTGTATTCGATCTGCGTGCCCTTGCCGTCCCAGATGCGCGGCATCGTCGTGCCGTCCGCGAATTGCATGACGACGGCTACCGCGCCTAGGCTGCCGCCGGTGCGCTTGACGAGAACCGAGGACTCATAGAGTCGCTTGCCGTCCTTCTTGACCGGCTTGACGGATACCCTGTCGACGGAGATATCCGACATTTCGCTGCCGTAGACGAAGGCGGCGAAGTAGTCGTCCCAGTCCTGGCCGGTGACGCGTTCCACGACGCGCTGGAAGTCGGGCGTAGCGGGATGCTTGAACTTATAGGCCTGGAAATACGTCCGCATGATGCTCCGCATCTTCTTCTCGCCGACGATCTTCTCGATGCCCAGAAGCACGAGCTTGGCGCGCATGTACACATTTTCCGCATATTGATCGCTATCATGATAGGACCAGGATTGCTGCTTCAGCGGGGCGGGGTTCGTCATGTAGCTCGATTCGATCGGCAGGTTCGGTTCGATGCCGTACACCGTCTCCATGACCTTGTCCTCGGCATAGCTCGTGAAACCCTCGTCGAGCCAGGCCTCCTCGAATTCGTTCGTGGCCACCATGCCGTACCAATATTGATGGCCGACCTCGTGTATTACCGTGCGTTCGAGACTCAGTCCCGGGCTCTCGTCCACGGCCGCGAATGACGTGATCAGGGTCGGGTATTCCATTCCGCCCGCGCCATTGCCGCCCTTCGGCGGGACGACGATCGAGAGCGTGGAGTACGGATAGGGGCCGTACCATTCGGCGTACTTCGCAAGCGATGATTTGGCCGCATGCATATAGCGTTCCTTCAAGTGCGCGTGCATCGGGTCGAGGTACAGCTTGATCCGTACGCCGGGGATGCCGGGAGCCGAGAAGGGCTCTTCCGAGACGATGAAGTCAGGGGATGCCGCCCAGGCAAAATCGTGCACGTCATCGGCGTAATAATGGTAGGTTTTGAGACCGTCCGCAAGCGTTGCAGGCTTCGTGAGGAAGCCGGTTGCCGCAACCTTGTAGGTTTCGGGCACGGTAACGCGTACATTGTAGATGCCAAAATCGCTGTAAAATTCCGAGTTGCCGTGATACTGATGAATATTCCAGCCTTCGAGGGCGCGTCCGCGCGTGCCGGCCGGCTCGTAGACAGCCAGCTTAGGGAACCATTGGCCGGCCATGACGAAATCCCCGGCATAGCCCATCCGCGCGAACACGGCTGGAAGCTGCACCTCGAAATCCATCTTCAGCGTGATGCTGCCGCCTGCAGGAACGGCTTCGGGCAGCCGCAGCTTGGCCAGCGTCAGGTCGTGCTTATTGCCGTCGTCCGGCTGCACGTAGTGGAGGCGAGGGAGCAGGTTGCTGCCGTTATCGGTCGTCAGCGTCTCCAGCTTCATGGAGCCGACGCTGGCTGCCGTGGCCTTGTCGTTCCTGAGCTTGCCGCCCGATTCGCGCATGAACGTCGTGTCGGGTCCGGCAAAGGCGTTAGGATACAGGTGCCAGTACAGCTCGGACACCGCGTTCTTGCCGGGGTTCGTCCAAGTGACGGTCTGCTTGCCGCGGAGCTTGCGGTCCAGCTCGTGCAGCCGAACGTCGATATGGTATTCGGCGATGCGCTTCGAGAGCGCCACCGGCGTCGGCTTCTGCACGGTCTCCGGCTCTTGCGCCTGAACGGAAGGCTGCGTCTTGGGAGGCGTGGCGGCAGTCGGGTTCGGCTTGGCGAATACGGGAGCGGATGCGGCGTAGGTGTACTGCGACAGCCATGCTTCGCCGAAGCCCTGTCCGACAATGGCCATGGCCAGCAGTACAGTCGCGCCGAAGAGCGATAGACGGATAATTAGACGTGAATACATGGACCGATTACCTCCCATTGACAAGCATCTAAGGCATGTATATGTTTGCTTTTCGAGGATTATTAGCTAAAATGGAATTAATGTGCGAGCAGCTGGGGCAAGCCCAGCAGCGGCGCGAAATTCGCGGCAATCGGGGATTGGAAGGGGTGTGCTCGTGGAGCAGCAAGGGCAAGGCGGCGGACCGGAGAAGAAAGAGAAGAAGAGCTTGGCGTTCAACGTCGTCAGCAACAAGGAACATAAGGGCTTCGGCGCAGGCTCGATCGACCTGAACAACGTGTCGCCGGTCATCATCGACGGGGATGAAGCGTATATCGATATCGGCGCGATGCATGCGAAGAGCAAGATCGAGAAGGGCATCAAGTTCCTACCGAATAAGGATGAGGTGCCGGAGGGCGGCCGCAAGTGCTGGATCGTCTGGGTAGCCGTGGACCGCAATGAGGAAGGGCAGTATTATGCAGGCGCGACGGCCTGCGAGATGATCGTCAATCCGGAGGCTAGGCGCGGATGGAAGATTCTCGCCGACCACGTGAACAAGCTGGACTATGCGCTGAAGCGCCGTTTCGTCTTGGAGGGACTGTCCGACAGCGAGAAGTCCGCGCTGAAGACGCTGCTGGTCAGCCACAACGCGGAATGGTGGGAGCGCTCGCCGGAGCAGCTGAAGGCTGCACTGGTAGGGTAGTCCGTGCAGCAGATGAAGAACGAAACCCCCTATGCGAGCCGTGCCGGAAAATGGCGCGGAAACGCGGACGGGGTTTTTTGCGTGAAACGCCGTGCCGGGACCCTTCCTTATATGGTAGGATTAGGGTATAAGGTTGATGGTGGAGGATGCGTGAGGGGCAGGTGTCGGATGAGGAGGCAATGTTGCGCGGGGTGCGGGTCCGCGATCGGCTTGAAGCAATACTATAAGGCGCTGTCCTATACGGTGACCTGCATCAAGTGCGGTCATCGGCATAGCGTGAAGCCGGGCAGCCGGTGGGCGGTAGCGCTGTTAATCGGATCCGCGATGATCGTGAACATGCTGGTGAAGGAGTGGTTCGATCCGGGCCGCGTCTGGTACGTCCCCCTCGTGATCGCCTATATGGCTTCGATCTATGCACTGCTGCCGTGGCTGCTCCGGATAGTGCCGGAGCAGAGGAGCAGCAGCATGGATTAACTTGACTTGGAGTCGACTCCAAGACATAGAATGGGGCATGGAGATACCGACAGGGGGAATGAACATGGCCAAGACAGCGCGGACAGACGCGGAGTACGCTGAAGGCGCGGAGCATGCGTACACGATCCGCGAAGCGGCGTGCGAGTCGGGCTTGACGGAGGACACGATCCGTTATTATGAGAAGATCGGGCTTCTGCCCCGCGCGGTGCGGAGACCGAATACACACAGGGTCTATGGGGAGGGCGACATTCGCACGATGAAGCTCCTCGTCTGCCTGAGGAAGACGGGGATGCCGCTCGAGGAGATAAGGCCGTTCCTGCGGGTCGCTCTGGAGCCGCATCTGCCCGCGGAATACCCTGAGTTGTACGAGCGGATGATGCTTCATCGGCATTCGATCGAGAAGCAGATCGCGGATCTGCAGCAGGTGCTCGATCTGATCGATTCGAAGCTGCACGCGCGCGGCTTCTGCGAGAACCCGCCGTCCGATGCCGATCCGATGAGGAGGCTGCTTGCGCGGCCGCCGAAGCAGCAAGGCAGCTAGGGCGGGGTGGGACTCATCCGACCTTCATACGCAGGACTAGAGAAGCTGCACACCGTGTCAGAGCGGGTGCAGCTTCCTGCTTTTTCGGGCAAGGCTTCAAGCAGGCTGGCCTGCGTATTCGTTCGCGTAGATCTGTTGAATGCTCGCCATAATGGCCGGTCCTTGCTCGGCGAACTTCAGCCCGGTCTCGCGGTTCTTGAGGAGGAAGATGCCGGTCTTGCCGCCGTGATCGCCGAAGGCGGCCTCGTAGAGCAGCGATGCGCCGCGCTCCGGTCCGGGGAAGAACAATCGCATGAGCAGCTGCACGAAGAACGGGAGCCCTGAAGGCTTATCCTTACGCACCGTATTGTTGCCGCCCGGGTCAGCGCTGCGAATGACGATGCCTTCTCGGGCGAGTGCGGCAGCTGCTTCCTGCGTCCATAGCGACATCGCCAGCTTGGAGGAGGCGTACGGACCGAGCAGCATGCGGAACGAGGAGGGACGCTCCAGCTCCGCAAGCGACAGACGCTTCACCATCTTGATGACGTTAGAGGACGTATTGACGACGGTACGATGCGTCCCGCGCGCCAGCAAGTCCTTCAGCTCCATCGTCAGAATGTAGGGCACGACTGCGTGAAGCTCATAATGGAGCTCGCGTCCCTGCTTCGAATAGCGCAGCTCTGGGAAGCTGCCCCCTGCGTTGTTGAAGAGGACGTCGAGCTTCGTCTCCGCGGCGCGGATCCGGTCGACCGCCTGCCGAACGCTCGCGAAGTCGGTGAGCTCCGCTTGGTACGCGCGCAGCCGGCCTGTTCGCAGGTTGTCACGAATCAAGCTGCCGGCTTCGGGCATCGCCGAGCGGTTCAGCACCGCGACTTGCCAGCCTTCCGCCAGCAGCCGGCGCGTCAGCGCAAGGCCGATGCCATGACTCGCTCCGGTGATGAGCGCGACCTTATTCTTCTCGTTACGGGTATCTGTGTGCATAGGCATGATGATGCATCCTCCTTCAATGTGGAATCGATGACCTCTCGATTGAGCACATTGTAGAACTTGGAGTCGACTCCAAGTCAAGCGGCGAACTGCAAGACAATTGCATGAGAGAGAGAACATGTTCCGCCAATTCGGAAACGTCGAATTCATGAGGACTTTACCAACATGGTAATCGAGCAAGAAAAAAACCGCTGCAATTCGGCGATTCCGAACTAGAGCGGGAGATGCTAACCTGCGGCCCACGCAATTCGGCACTCCGAACTAATAGCAAGCCGTGGCGAGGCAGCTGTCGGTTGAGTCGGGTTTCAGCGAAGCAATACTAGCCCAATCAATCGCAAAGAAGAACCGTCAAGGATCAGAACGAATCCCGGACGGTTCTTCACTTGCGTCGACTACCTGCTAACCTGCCGCTATCCCTGCCGCTATCCTTGCCACCAGCGCTTCAGATCGCCCCACCACGAGCGCTGCTTATGCGCTTCCGCATCGTCGGCGCGATTCTCCGCGCCGTCCGTCCCTTCCGCGCCGGCTTCTGCGCCGTGGTCGCCGCAGATCTCGGTCGGCTCGGTGCCGGAGACGAACGATTCGAGCCGCCGGTCCGGGCAGCTCTCCGAAGCGAGCAGCCCGGTCGCCGGATCGACATAGACGGTGACGACCCCTTCCGGCACGGTGAACAGCTTCGGCGGCACGCTCTCGAGCGCCTTCTCCGTGTAGGCCGCGAAGATCGGCGCCGCGCGATGCGCCTCGACCTGGGAGATACTGCGGTTCTTGTCGTAGCCGACCCAGACCGCCGTCACGAGCTCGGGCGTGTACCCGACGAGCCAGGCGTCGTTCGCGGTCGTGCCGGTCTTGCCGGCAACGGGCCGTTTGATCGCGGCGGATACTCGATTCGCCGTCCCGCCGGGCTCGAAGACGCTCTCCATGAGATGCGTCATGACGTAGGCATGCGCGGACTCGGCTACGCGCGTCTCGACGGGCGCTGCCTCGTAGAGCACGCGGCCGCTATGGTCCTCGATGCGCAGGATGGCGACCGGATCGACCAGAATGCCGCCGTTCGCGAAGGCGCCGAACGCCGAAGCCATCTCGAACGGGCTTACCGGGTAAGTGCCCAGCGCCAGCGAAGGCAGCGGCTTCATCGGACTGTCGATGCCGAACCGCCGCGCCGTCTGGATCACTTGCTCCGGCCCGACGGCCATGATCGCATTCACGGCATAGATATTGTCCGAGCTGGCCAGCGCCGTCCGCATGTCGATCTCCGCATTGAAGTAGCGGTCGTTATGGTTGCTGGGCTCGTACGTCTCCCGGCCCTCGTCGTAGGTGAAGACGGTCGGCTCGCTCTTGAACTTCGCGAGCGGCGTCATGCCGTGTTCGAGCGCCGTCAGGTAGACGAACGGCTTGAACGAGGAGCCGGGCTGGCGCGTCTGGGCGAAGACGCGGTTATATTGGTTCGTCTTGTAGTCGCGTCCGCCGACCATCGCCTTGATCTGGCCGTTCCGCGGATCGATCGAGATCAGCGCGGCCTGCTGCTCGGAATCGGCCGGGAAGCCGGCCTTGACCGCATCCTCCGCGGCGAGCTGCGCAGCGGGGTCCAGCGTCGTGTAGATGCGGATGCCGCCTTCGTTAAGCGCGTGCTCGTCGATGCCGAGCTTATCGACGGCGATCAGCCGGATGTAGTCGCGGAAGTACGGCGCGAAGCCGTCTTCCTCGTTATTCAGCGGCTTGAAGCTCAGCAGCTCGCCGTAAGCGCGGTCTGCCTCCGCCTGCGTAATGACGCCGCCCTCGGCCATGGCATCCAAGATCGTCAGCTGCCGATCCTTGGCATTCTTCATATTGAAGAAAGGCGAATAATACTTCGGCCCCTTCGGCACGCCGGCGAGCATCGCGCTCTCGGCGAGCGTCAGCTCCTTGGCATGCTTGCCGAAGTAGCGGTCTGCCGCCGCTTCGATGCCGTAGGCGCCGTGGCCGTAGTAGATCTGGTTCATATATAAGGTGAGAATCTCGTCCTTGCTGTAGGTCATCTCCAACTGCGCCGTGTACGCGGCCTCCTTGAGCTTGCGCTTCCACGTTCGCTCGTGCGTGAGGTACAGATTGCGAGCGAGCTGCTGCGTGAGCGTGCTGGCGCCCTGTTTCTTCGAGAGGCTCTGCAGATTCACGAGCGCTGCGCGGCCCATTCCCCGGATGTCGAAGCCCATATGATCGTAGAACCGCCTGTCCTCGATCGCCAGCGTCGCCTGCACGGCATAGGGCGAGATATCCTTCAGCGCGACCGAGCGGCGGTTCTCTCCGGCATGGAACGTGTCGATCACGTTCCCGTGAACGTCGAGCATCTGCGACGTCTGGCTCACCGAGGAGGCCGGAAGCGTCTGTCCGCGCAGATAGATCAGCGAACCGATCAGGGCGAACACGCCCAGCAGCGCGGCGGCACCGGCCGCCTTCGCCCAGAACAACAGGCGGGCCGTGCGAACGCGCCGCTTCTCCCGCCGGAGCAGCTTCTTGCGCAGTTTGGCCGTACGCTCGGATTTGGTCTCGTTCTGCTTAGCCATCGGCGGCAGCCTCCTTCGCGGCAGTCCCTTGGATGAGAATCTCCCATCCTTCTTCCTTAGTATGGAAAATGGGAGACGCCGCTATTCACGCCGATGCGCACGATTGTTAATTTTTCGCCCTGCGGGGGCAAGAAGGTTGCTTTTTCCACTTGATTCCCTATAATACAACTTGATGAGTTGAATCTATTCGCTGAGGAAAGAAGGGGACTGACCCATGACAGATATTTGGTTCACGGAGAAACAGACCGACAGCTACGGCATTACGATGAAGCTGAAGGAGACGTACGTTCGCGAGCAGACGGACTTCCAAGATCTCGGCATGGTGGAGACCGAGGAGTGGGGCACGATGCTCCTGCTCGACGGCATGGTCATGACGACGGACAAGGACGAGTTCGTCTACCACGAGATGGTGGCGCATCCGGCGCTGTTCACGCATCCGAATCCGGAGCATGTGCTGGTCGTCGGCGGCGGCGACGGCGGCGTCATCCGCGAGATCATGAAGCATCCCAAGGTTAAGAAAGCCGTGCTTGTCGACATCGACGGCAAGGTTATCGAATATTCGAAGCAATACCTGCCGAACATCGCGGCGGAGCTGGACAACCCGCGCGTCGAGGTCATCGTGAACGACGGCTTCATGCACATCCATGACCATAAGAATACGTATGACGTCATCATGGTCGACTCGACCGAGCCGGTAGGCCCTGCGGCGAACCTGTTCACGCGCGGCTTCTACCAAGGGATCTACGAGGCGCTGAAGGAAGACGGCATGTTCGTCGCGCAGACGGACAACCCTTGGTTCAAGGCCGACCTGATCAAGAGCGTGAACCGCGACGTTCGCGAAGTATTCCCGATCGTGCGCACCTACTGGGCGAACGTGCCGACGTATCCGAGCGGCCTCTGGACGTTCACGATGGGCAGCAAGAAGCACGATCCGCTCCAAGTCGACGAGACGGCGATTCCGGAGCTGGATACCAAATACTACTCCCCGCGGCTTCATAAGGCGGCCTTCGTGCTGCCGAAGTTCGTCGAGGATCTCGTGAAGTAGAGGAGACTAGCGAACATGCGACTCGACCAAAAATATTCCGGCAACGTGTTCATCCTGAGCTCCGACGACTACGAGGCATCCAAGGCGGTCATCTACGGCATGCCGATGGACTTCACGGTCAGCTTCCGTCCGGGCTCGCGCTTCGGCCCTCCGCGCATTCGCGAGGTGTCGATCGGGCTCGAGGAATACAGCCCGTACCTGGACCGCAGCCTTGAGGATATCGAATACTTCGATGCCGGCGACCTGCTGCTGCCGTTCGGCAACGCGGCGCGCAGCCTGGACATCATCGGCGAATTCGTGCGCGGCGTGCTGGCCGACGGCAAGATGCCGGTAGGCCTCGGCGGCGAGCATCTCGTCTCGTGGCCGATCTTCCGCGAGGTGTACGCGAAGTACCCGGATCTCGCCATCATCCACTTCGATGCGCATGCCGACCTGCGCGAGCACTACGAGGGCGAGCCGCTCTCGCACTCGACGCCGCTGCGCAAGGCAGCCGGCCTGATGGGCGGCCGGAACATCTATCAATTCGGCATTCGCTCCGGCTCCCGCGAGGAGTGGGCGTATGCGCGAGAGAATATCAACTTCTACCCGTTCGAGGTGCTGGAGCCGCTGAAGCAGGTGCTGCCTTCGCTGGCGGGACGTCCGGTCTACCTGACGATCGACATCGACGTGCTCGACCCGTCCTGCGCGCCGGGCACCGGCACGGCGGAAGCGGGCGGCATCACGTCCAAGGAGCTGCTCGAAGCGGTGCACGCGATCGCGCGCTCGGGCGTGAACGTCGTCGGCTGCGACCTGGTCGAAGTGGCGCCGGCATATGATCCGACGGAGCAGACGCAGATCGTCGCGTCCAAGGTCATCCGCGAGATGCTGCTTGGGTTCATTAAATAAATTCGCGCAGGAGATGGGCAGCCGTCCGGAACGGCTGCTCTTTTTTTGGCATGAAAGAAAATGGAAGCGTTTGCATGAGGATCTGTAAAATTGACAGTCCGATCTTATAATCCGTTACTATGTTGCGGATGCACCCTCCCCTATAATGACGGGTAAGCGCATCGTTAACTTGTTGAAGAGAGGATGAGTGCAGATGAAGCTATGGTATGACAAGCCTGCGTCGGAATGGCTGGAGGCGCTTCCGATCGGGAACGGCCGGATCGGCGCCATGCTGTATGGAGGAACCGGCCGCGACACGATTCAGATCAATGAAGAGACGCTCTGGTCAGGCGGGCCGCATCATTACAACCAATCGGGGGCTTCCGACCATCTTCAAGCGGTTAGGGAGCTTATCTTCAACGACGATATCGAACAGGCTCAGCAATTGTTCAGCGACAAGATGATGGGGGAGCCGTATTGCTTGCAAGCCTACGTGCCCTTCTGCTCCGTGCTGCTGGACGTTCCGGGCCTGCAAGCTTGCAGCCAGTACCGCAGGGAGCTTGACCTGGAACGCGCGATGCATACGGTCCGCTATGAAGCGGACGGCGTCGCCTATACGCGGGAAGCCTTCTGCTCGCACCCCGATCAAGCCATCATCGTTCGCCTGTCGGCAAGCGAACGGCAGCGAATCAACGTGGACGCCGCAATGGAGACGATCTATCCGGGGGCGCAGGTCGCGGCGGATGGCGGGCATCGGCTCTCGCTGACCGGATGCGTAGGCCGGCGCGACGAAGCGAAGCGGAGCTGGATTGCCGGCTGGGACGGAGACGGCTTGCGATTCGAAGCCAGACTGGAGGCGATACCCGAGGGCGGCAGCGTCGCCTTCGCCGGCGATCGGCTGCAGATCCGCGACGCGGATGCCGTCTTGCTGATCATTACGGGCGCGACCAGCTTCGTGAATGACCGCAACATCGACGGCAATCCCGCCGAGGCGGTCGACGGGTACTTCGCGGCGCTGCAGGGCCGATCGTACGAGGAGCTCGCCGCGCGGCATGCGGAGGACTACTCGCGGCTGTACCGGCGCGTGCGGATCGAGCTTGGCGATCGACAAGGGGACGCCGTGCCGACGGATCGCCGAATCGAGACGATTCAGGAGACGGAGGACCCGGGGATGGCGGCGCTCTATTACCAATATGCGCGTTATCTTCTCATCGCGTCTTCGCGGCCCGGAGGACAGCCTGCGAACCTTCAGGGGATCTGGAACGCGGATCCGTTCCCGCTCTGGGGGAGCAAGTGGACGACGAATATCAATGTGCAGATGAACTACTGGGCGGCGGAGAGCGGCAATTTATCGGAATGCCATCTGCCCCTGTTCGATCTCATCGACGATCTACGAATAACGGGGGCGGAGACGGCTGCCGTGCATTACGGCTGCGGAGGCTTCGTCGTCCATCATAATACCGATCTGTGGAGAGGAGCTGCCCCGGTAGATGCCGATGCGGGCGTATGGCCGATGGGCGGCGTATGGCTGGCGCAGCATCTCTGGGACCACTATGAATATGCCCCGGATCCGCATTTCCTGCGCGACCGCGTCTACCCCGTATTCCGCGATGCGGCCGTATTCGTGCTGGACTACTTGGTCGAAGCGCCTGCAGGATCGAAGCTCGAGGGGTTGTTGGTGACGAATCCGTCTTACTCGCCGGAGAATCACTACATCGATCGCGAGAACCGGAGAAGGTATTTAACCTATGCGGCTACGTTGGATATTCAGCTCATCCGCGATCTGTTCGAGCGATGCATCATGGCGACGAAGCTGCTGGACGTGGACGAAGCTTTTCGCGAGCGGCTGCGCCAGGCGCTGCTGCGGCTGCCCGACATGGAGATCGGCCGATACGGGCAGCTGCAGGAGTGGGCGGAGGATTGGGATCGTCCGGATGACCATAACAGCCATGTGTCGCATCTGTACGGACTGTACCCCGGCAATCAAATCTCGGTTCGGCATACCCCCGCATTGGCTGCAGCCGTGGGGAGAAGTTTGGAGCTTCGCGGGACGCAAGACTACGGCGCTTGGCCTGCTGCATGGCGAATCGCGCTGCACGCGCACCTGCGGGATCGGGACATGGCGCACCGACGGTTCATCACGTTAATCGCCCAGTCTGCCAATCCGAACCTGCTGAATCTTCGTCCGCCGCTGCCGATGCAGATCGACGGCAATTTCGGCGGCGCGGCAGGGATCACCGAGATGCTGCTGCAGAGCCGTGCCCGGTACGACGCATCCGAAGCCGTATACGAAATCGACCTGCTCCCGGCGCTGCCCGGCCAATGGCCCGACGGCTCGGTGAAGGGACTGAGGGCGAGGGGCGGATTCGAACTGGATTTCTCCTGGACGGACGGCAAGCTGACCTGCCTGCAGCTTCGTTCCGGGAGCGGAAGCGCATGCGTAATCCATTACGGCGACGAGAAGCTCGAATTACGCACGAAGGCTGGGCAGACGTATCAAATTCGATCAGAGGGGCGACGCTTGACCGTGTAACCGCTTACAATGGAATCTTAAAAATGCACATTCCCTTCTATAAAATGTTGACTGTCGGGAGGCAGCGCGAAGCTCCTATAATGATTACGAAGGGAGAGATCGACAGATGCAGACGACCCCAAGCAGGATAGATACGCCAGTGATCGCGAGCAGCAGCTCTGTTTGGAAGCGTTTTAAGAAGCAGAGAAGCCTTCATGTATTCGTCTGGTTAGGCATCGCGTTCCTGCTCGTATTCGCCTACACGCCGATGTTCGGGATTCTGATGGCTTTCAAAGAATATTCCATCGTATCGGGCATCAAGGGGATCTTTACGAGCCCATGGGCAGGGTTTAAATACTTCAGCGAGTTCTATAACGATTACAAGTTCTACGATATCGTGCGCAACACGCTGGTCCTCAGCATCCTGAAGGTGATCTTCACGTTCCCGGTCCCGATCCTATTCGCCATTATGTTGAACGAAGTGAGGAGCATGGCGTTCAAGCGGGTCGTGCAGACGGCAAGCTACCTGCCTCACTTCATCTCCTGGGTCGTGGTGCTGGGACTGGGCTTCACGTTCTTATCCAGCAACGTCGGCCTGATCAATAAAATGCTGCTGGCCTTGCACTGGATCGATAAGCCGCTTCCCATTCTGACGGATGCCAATTACTTCTGGGGGCTGGCGGTCGGAAGCGCAATGTGGAAGGAAGCCGGATGGTGGGCGATTATTTTCTTGGCGGCAATCGCCGGCATCAATCCTGCGTTATACGAGGCTGCACAGATCGATGGGGCCGGAAGGCTCGCACGCATACGGCATATTACGATCCCGGGGATCCAAGGCACGGTCGTCGTTGTCCTGATTCTGACGATCGGCAGCATTCTCGGCGGCGGCTTGGTCGGCTCGAACTTTGAACAAGCGTTCCTGTTCGGCAATGCCAGCAATAACGATACGTCGGAGATCGTACAGACGTATGCATTCAAGGTCGGCTTGGCGCAAGGGCGGTATTCCTACGCGGCTGCCATCGATCTCATTCAGTCCATCATTTCCGTCATTCTAATCTTTAGCAGCAACTATATTGCCAAACGGGTGACAGGTTCGGGACTGTTCTAATGGATCCGGAGGGAGGGTGAGCGATGTTCAAGCGTAAGAGCGCAGAGGACATGATCGTTGACGGAATCAACTATTTTCTATTGACCATCATATTGCTATCTACGTTATATCCGTTTTATTATCTCTTGATCACCTCGTTCAACTCGGGGACGGATTCTTTATTGGGCGGATCATACCTATGGCCCAGCGAGTTCACCTTAGAGAACTATGCCACGTTCTTCGAGCAGAAGAAGTGGATGACCGCCTTGGGAATAAGCGTACTGAGGACCGTGATCGGCACGATCGCGGGCATCCTGTTCACGAGCTGCGTCGCCTACGGGCTGTCGCATAAGGACTTGGTGTTCAAGAACTACTATTTCATCATCGTCATCTTTGCCATGTATTTCTCGGGGGGATTGATTCCGTATTACGTTGTATTGCGTTCGCTCGGACTGCTCAATACATTCGGCGTGTATATTATCCCGTCGTTATTGAACACCTTCTTCCTCTTGATCGCGATCTCCTTCTTCCGCGAGATTCCGAACGACCTGAAAGAATCGGCCACGATCGATGGAGCAAGGGAACTCACGATTTTCTATAAAATCATTCTGCCCGTATCCAAGCCGCTGCTGGCGACGATGGCGCTGTTCACAGGCGTGGGACAATGGAATTCGTGGTTGGACTCGGCGTATTTCGTCCGAGATAACGCACTCAGAACCTTGACCTACCGCATGATGGAGATCATTAACAAGAGCCAAGTGCCGACGGAGTCGATCGCGGCGGCCGCCGGGGCATCCAACGTGACGAGCTACTCATTGCAGGTAACCGCCATGGTCGTGTCGATCGCGCCGATTGTGTGCGTATACCCTTTTCTGCAGAAGTACTTCGTGAAGGGGATCATGATCGGGTCGGTTAAGGGCTGAACGATATTAAAGCGATTATGCTTTGATATAGACAACATATAACAGGAGGGTTCGCAATGAGAAAAGGTATAAGCGCGGTCGTTGTATTGTCGCTCATGCTAATGCTGCTGGCAGCATGTACATCGGGCAACAATAACAATAACAACGGTGGGGGTTCTTCGACGTCTCAGACGAATGATGCATCGCAGACGAAGGATAATGCCGGCGAGAAGCCGGAAGAGATCGTCGAGCTATCGTTATTCATTAATCACACCTGGTACCCGATGACGGAATGGGCAGGGAGAATTGCAGAGGAACTTACTAAGAAGACGGGCGTTAAGCTAAATGTAACCGTTGCTGCGGACTCGGAGCAATTGCCGCTTATGATCGCTTCCGGCGACTTGCCGGATCTGGTGTTTACGGGGAGAGAGCCAAGGCTTGAAAACCCGGACTTAGCTTATGACTGGCATGAACTGATCAAGGAATATGCGCCGGACTTCGAGATCGCGCCTAACCGCGTTGCGGTCAATACTTCGCCGGACGGCGCCATGTACACGGTCTTAAATGCTTATACGACGCCTGAGGAATTTGCCGCCAACCCGTATGCGCTGGGCAATGACGGCAACCCGGGGATCGCGGTGCGCCAGGATCTGATGGATGAGATGGGCCTCCCGCCGATCAAGACGTTGGACGACTTCGTCGCCGCGCTGGAGAAGGCGAAGACGACATACCCGGATATGGTGCCGCTCACGATGGATCTCGATTGGATACCGCAATATTTCAAGATGCAATACGGCATTCCGCCGCACAGCGCATGGTATGAAGCGGAGGACGGCAAGCTCCGTTACGATATCACGAATCCGAACATGCTGGCTTTCTATAAATTCATGAACAGCCTGTATCGCAACGGATATATTCTTGCCGAGAACTTCACGTACAGCAACGATCAGATCGATGACGAATATGCCAAGACGGGCAAGGCTTTCGCCCACATGCATACCGTCAGCCTTGCGGAACGCGATAATGCAGGCTCCGACTTTGAGTTTACGATGATTCCTTCCGCACTGACGGACACGGCGTATAACCTCGGCACGGGCACGGGCTTCTCCGGCGTCTACATTACGAAGGCGAACAAGAATCCGGAGAAATCGATTCAGTTCCTGGAGTACCTGGCCAGCAAGGAAGGGAAGGAGCTCGTCATGTTCGGCATCGAGGGCGAGCAGTGGAACTGGCATCCGGACGGGTATCCGGAATTCAAATACGATGTCAACGATGAGAAATATATCAACTCCGAAGGCTTGAAGTGGTGGTACCTGTATTCCGACGGCATCGTGGAAGGGCTGCGCAGCTACGTGCCCGGCACGCAGACGACCAAAGCGCTGCAAGAGATCAAAGCGATTACGGAACAGAAACCGGCCATCGGTATGGTGAAGCTTCGCGACGGCACCCAAGAGAAGGTCATCTACGACAAGCTCGAAGACATGGTGAAGAACGAAGAGGTCAGAATCTACTTGGCCGAGACAGAAGCGGCAGCCGAAAAAGCGTACCAAGACATGCTGAAGCTTGCCAATAACATCGGGCTGGCCGATCTTGAGAAGTGGGCTGCAGAAGAATACGCGGTTCAGAAGGCGAAGTTCGAATAATGGCGCGTTGATCTTAATAACGGGAAGGAGTCCGCTAGAGACTCCTTCCATTTTTGCAATTCGGTTGTCGACAGGGCAGAGATTGATTACACTTGAGAAAAACAAAGAAGTGATATGATGAAAGCGCTATCCGGATTCTTCTTTTCAGGCTTAAGCATCGTAAAAAAGATGGTCATCGGCTATTTCGTGCTTGTCTTCGTGCCTGTTATCGGTTTCGGTCTGTATTACTATAATCAGTTATACGAGAGTATGATCGAGGATTATGCTTCCGGCAAGCAGCAGATTATCGAGCAGGCGTATTCCAATCTAAGGATGGACCTGCTGCAGCTGGAGTCGAACTATGTCCTGTTCCAATACAATCCCAATGTCATTCAATACTTGAGCGGGCTCTACGAGTCTGAGCTAGAGTATGTGTACTATTTCCGGAAGGATATCAGTCCCTTGTTATCCTTCGCCTTGTACGGCAACTCCAATATCAAGGATATCCGCATCTATAAGGATAATGAACACGTATTCCGTGTGCCCGACCAGATCGTGGCGCGCGAAGAATTGCCGGACCCGATTCGAGGCGAGATCGGGGCGCTGACGCCCGGGGAAGGGCAATGGTCCTACAACCAGGCGGACTCGCAGGAATGGTCGATGGTTTATTACCAGAATCTATACGCGGAACGGTTCACGAAGCTGGTCGGCGTTCTGGCAATTCAGGTCGATCAGCGCCTAGAGAATCGCTTCCTAGAGACGCTCAGCAATGAGGGACGCGCGGAAGTGTACGTCTTCCCCCGCGATACGAATACGACCGATCTGAATCCGGAGCTGCTAAGAAGAGTACAGGACGACTCCCCGGGCTATTTCTATCTGGAGAGCGAAGACCAGATCGTTAACCATCTGGTCATCGGCAAGCTAGGCATGAAGATCGCCGTCGTGAGTCAAGCGGAGGACGTGTTCGTCAATCTGAACGAGAAGCGAACGTATCTGTACATGGCGATTACCGGCCTTCTCCTGCTGCTGTCCGGCTTGTATTACATGTTGGCGTCGTCCATTACGAAGCGGCTCCTGCGCTTGGCACGGCATATGAGGCATGTAGGCGAGAACAACTTCATCACGATCGACCAGCGGCAGGACCAAGATGAAATCGGCTATTTAACGAACACGTACAATACGATGCTGCTGCGCATCGATGATCTCGTGAACAAAATTCAACGGTCGGAGTTATTGCGCAAAGAGGCGGCTTATAAGGTTCTGCAGGCCCAAGTGAAGCCGCACTTCTTATACAACACGCTGGAGACCATTCGAATGCTGGCCGAAGTCAACGATGACCATGATGTCGCCGACGTTGCCTTCTCCTTCGGCCAACTGATGCGGTACAGCCTCTCGAACAATGACGACGAAGTCAGGCTGAGCGACGAGATGGATTACATCGACCACTTCTTGAAGATCCATAAGAGCAGATTAGGCAGGCGTCTGGAATACCATTACGACATCGCTGCAGACACCGCGCAGATCGCATGTCCGAGATTCATCCTGCAGCCGCTCGTCGAGAATTGCATCGTCCACGGCCTATCCACGACGAGAAGGTTCTGCGTCCTGCAGATCAAGATCCGCGAGGACGAGCATTACGTGCATGTCAGCATCTCCGACAACGGTACAGGAATGACCGAAGAGCGGCTGCAGACCGTCAGGCAGGTGCTGAATCGAGTCGTGGATATCGAGGCGTTCTCGACGAGCGAAGGCGGTCACGGTCTCTTCAATGTAAGCGAGCGCATCAAGGCGTTCTATGGGGACGATTCCCGCCTGGAAATCGCAAGCCAAGAGGGCCAAGGGACGACCTTCAACCTAATTTTGAGCAAGAAAAGGGATGTTAGCTGATGCTGAAACTTCTGGTAGTCGATGACGAGCTAGTCATCCTGCAAGGGATTCTGAAAATTTTGCGGGAAGGGAACACGCCGTTCACCCATATCGAAAGCGCGCAAGACGCATTCGAGGCACTATCCCTCTTGTCCGAATTCAAGCCGGACCTCATCATTACGGATATTACGATGCCGGAGATGAACGGGCTCCAGTTTATCGCCAAGGCCAAAGAACAGCAGTTATGCGAACGGTTCATCATTCTAACGGGGTATGACCAGTTCACGTATGCCAAGCAAGCCCTGCGGCTATCGGTCATCGATTATTTGCTCAAGCCGATAGATAAGCTGGAACTGCTGACATTGCTGAAGAGGATCGCGAACGAGATCATGGAAGAGCTGAAGCATGCCGAGCGGCGGGATGAAGCTGCGTCTCCGCCGGGCTACTGCAGTCACATCGAGAAGGTGCTGAAGCACATCCATAACCATTACCAACAGGACCTCTCGCTGGAGAGCCTGTCCGAATTAACGGACCTGCACCCCAGCTATATCAGCTCCTTATTCAAGAACGAAGTCGGATTGTCGTTTATTCAATATTTGCAAGAATATCGGATGGAGAAGGCCAAAGAGCTGCTCGCGAATCATCCGTCGATGTCCGTGCCGATCGTCGCGAACCAGGTCGGATACGAGAATCCCCAGCATTTCATGAAGGTGTTCAAGAAGGTAGTCGGCAGCACGCCAGGCAGCTACCGCGACCAATGTCAGCCGCAAGACGGGCCGAAGCCTAGTCGAGGCGGTAAGTGATGCTTACGGAATGGGAGGTGCGATCATGCGGACGAGAAGCGCATATCTAAGATCGCCATGGGAAGTCGACCTTCGAGAAATGGAGTTAACCGACAAGCTGCCGGACGACCATGTACTGATTCAAGTCGAGGCCTGCGGCATATGCGGGAGCGATCTGAACGGCGCGGAAGCGGGCATGGAATCCTGGCAGCCGTTCGGCCATGAGGTCGCGGGGCGGATTATCGCGGTTGGCGCGCACTGCGGCACCCTGCAGCCGGGAGATCAAGTCGTCCTTGAGTCCTCGGGATTTTGCGGCACTTGCGATTATTGCCGGAATGGATGGGTGGACCGCTGCAACAAGGCGTTAAACTTCTGGCAGGCAGGTCCGTCATTGGGGTTCAGCGACTATATGATCGCGCCTGCTTGCAGTGCGGTCAAGTATGACGGACTGACCCCGGAGGTGGCATGCTTGACCGAGCCGGCAGGGGTCGCCATGGATATGGTGAAGACCGCCGGCATCGGGTTCGGGCATCGCGTGTGCGTCGTCGGGCCGGGTCCGATCGGCCTCATGGCCATTCCGCTTGCCTTGCGCAGCGGCGCGGAGCGGGTCGTATGCATCGGCAAACCCAGCAACCAGCGGCGCCTTGCCGCGGCGCGACAGCTCGGCGCAGAGACCGTTGAGCTGACGACGGACATGGCCGACCTGAAGGAGCTGCATCGCCAGTTCGATATCGTGCTCATGACGGCGCCGGTCCATCATCTGCCCGATACGCTTCAACTCCTCGCCTATGGCGGCATCCTGACCTATATCGGCTTCGGCAGCAATGGCGTGATTCAGTTCGACGCCAACGACTTTCACTTGCGCAAGCTGCAGCTGCGCGCCAGCTTCGCCAGCCCGGCGCTCTACTATCCGATGGTGATAGGTTTGCTTAAGAACGGCACGATTCCCGGCGACGTATTGATCTCTCATAAGGTGAAGCTTGCCGAGATCGGCGAGGCGATGCAGATGTGCCGGTACGATAAGGGCAACAGCGTGAAAATCGTCGTCACGCCGTGACGAGCGGAGGGAGCAGCGACAGATGAAAATAACAGAGGTAAAAACGTTCTTGGTAGCGACGCTCAGACAGAACTGGCTCTTCGTCAAGGTCATCACGGACGAAGGCGTGCACGGATGGGGGGAAGCCAGCGTCGAAGGGCAAGAGCTGGCGGTCCAGCAGTCTATCCAGCTGCTGGCGGAGCGCAGCGTGATCGGCGAGGATCCCCGCGACATCGAGCGGATCTGGCAGAAGATGTACCGCCACGGATTCTGGAAGGGCGGCTTCGTCCATATGTCCGCGATCAGCGGCATCGATCAGGCGCTATGGGACATTCTCGGCAAGGTATGCAACGTTCCTGTCTATATGCTGCTAGGCGGCGCTGTCCGAGACCGGATCCGAACCTACACCCATGCGGGCGACGCGGAGACCGCGCGGCAGGCAATCGAGATGGGCTTCGCGGGCATCAAGACGGGCGGCGGCATACACGGCACTCTATACGATCCGGACGCCGACAGGGCGTTCTTGGACGACAACCTAGCGGCAATCCGGCAGGCGATCGGCGACGATAAGGTGCTATGCATCGATAATCACGGTCAGGGAACGCCGGCCGAGGCCCTACGGCTAATCGAAGTCGCGTCCAAATACAATATTCACTTCTTCGAAGAACCGATTCCCCCCGAGAACACGGCCGCTTACAAGCGAATCCGCGAGCAAGCGGGCACGGTTCCGATCGCGGCAGGCGAACGGTTATTCACCCGATTCGATTACCGCGAGGCGGTCGAGAATCAGCTATTCGATTATGCGCAGCCCGACATCTGCCACTGCGGGGGAATCACCGAAATTCGGAAAATCGCCGCGATGGTGGAGCCGTACCATATCAAGCTGGCGCCGCACAATCCGAACGGCCCGATTGCGACGGCCGCGAGCATGCACGTGTGCGCCGCCACGCAGCATTTTGATATCCTGGAATTCGCGGCGCCTTCGCTGTATGCAAGGCAGGATATCTACAACGTCACGTTCAAGCCCGTTGACGGATACTTCGCATTGCCCGATGGACCGGGGCTCGGGATCGAGCTGAACGAGGAAGCGTTCGGCCAATATCCGTATGCGAACAAGCAGTATGAGGCGCGCTATGGGGTAGACGGCAGCATCGCCGAAATTTAGCCGTTGAAGAGGGGGATCGTTAACTTGATCAATTTCAACTTGGACGAGGTCAAGCTGACCGATCGCGACTTTGCTCCCCGCAGAGCGCTCGCGAAGGAATACATTCGCGCGTTTGACATCGACCGGTTGATGCATACGTTCCGGCTGAACGCGGGGATTCCGTCATCCGCCGAGCCTCTCGGGGGCTGGGAAGCGCCGGATTGCGGGCTCAGGGGGCATTTCGTCGGCCATTACCTGTCGGCCTGCGCCAAATTCACGTTCGCAGATCAGGATGCGGAATTGAAGGCGAAGGCAGACGAGATCGTTGCCGCGTTGGGCTTATGCGCAAGACCGAACGGGTACTTGAGCGCGTTCGAAGAGGAATCGCTCGACGTGCTCGAACGCGAGGAGAACCGGGATGTCTGGGCGCCTTACTATACGCTGCACAAGATCATGCAAGGATTGATCGACTGCCACGCCTATCTGAGGAATTCAGAGGCATTGACGCTTGCCGTCAACTTGGCGCGTTACATCCATGCCCGGTTCGAGAAGCTGTCCTGCTGGCAGATCGACGGCATCCTTCGCTGCACGAAAGTGAACCCGGCCAATGAATTCGGCGGCATCGGCGACGCGCTGTATACGTTATACGATATCACCGGGGATGCCCATGTACTCGGGTTGGCCCGCATGTTCGACAGAGACTATCTGCTCGGTCCTTTGGAGGCAGGCATAGATGTACTGGACAATTTGCATGCCAATACGCATCTTCCGATGATAATCGCGGCGATGCATCGCTATGACATTAGCGGCGAGGAGAAGTACAAGACGGCCGCGATGCATTTCTATGATTTTGTGTCCGGCAGAACCTTCGCCAACGGCAACAGCAGCTCCAAGGCTTCCGCTTACGTGGCAGGGGGCGTGTCGGAGCGATCGGAGCACTGGGGACGGTATGGGGAGCTCAGCGACGCGTTGACCGGCGGCGAGAGCGAGAGCTGCTGCGCCCATAATACGGAGCGAATTCTGGAACGCTTGACTGCGTGGACGGGATCGGTCGAATATTTGCGCCACCTGGAATCCCTCAAGTATAACGCCGTCCTGAACAGCGCCAGCAGCGCGACGGGGCTCTCGCAGTACCATCAGCCGCTCGGAAGCGGTGTTATGAAAAAATTCAGCGGCGAATATGACACGTTCTGGTGCTGCACCGCTTCGGGGATCGAGGCGATGAGCGAGCTGCAGAAGAACATCTGGTTCAGGAGCGATAATGCCGTACTCGTAAATGCCTATATCTCGTCGACAGTGGCGTGGAAGGATAAGGGCGTCACGATTACGCAGCTTTCGGCGTTCCCTGACAGTCTCATGGCGACGTTCACCGTCGAGACCGCTGAACCGGCAGCGTTCGCCCTGATGCTGAAGGCGGATACGGTCAGCGCGATTACGATCAATTCCGTTCCTGTCGAGCTTAGGCGCGAGGGCGGCTATGTTGTGCTGGACAGGGTGTACCGCGACCAGGACCGGATCGAGATTGCGATCGAGGCTAAGCTGCACCGCGTACCGCTTCAGGGCAATGAGCGAATGGCCGCGTTGAAGTACGGCAGCGTGCTGCTGGCCCGGATCGATGACGGCGTCTGGAACGGGATCGTTTCTAGCAGCCTCACGGATCGGTTGGTGAAGCGCTCCGGCGATCGTCTGGCATTCGACGCGGCGGACGAGCAGGGGAATGTCGCGACGTTCTTGCCGCTGTTCCGGGTGGAGGACGAGACGTATTCCGTGTATTGGGATTGGGACGGGGATGCAGCGAAGCGCAGCCGATTCTCCCATGCCAAGGACGGCAGCGCGGCGTACGAATCGGCGTGATACGACGGCGGCTGCGGCACGGATGCTTCCAGATCTAGCATGGCATGAGGCCTGGCCTTAGCAACCCGATCGCAGCGATGCGGCTGGGGAGCGGAGGAGGGCCTCTTTTGCGCGAAGCGCCGCAACTTGGCCTGTGCTCTTGACGTCTAATCCAATAATTGGGTACGGGGAGAGGCGGATGATAGTCATGGCGAGGAAGAGGTCGAGGGTTGAGCAGCGGGCGATAAGAGCAATAGGGCTCGGGCTGGTTATGACACTGTTGCTCACGAGTTGTCTGTCGGGCGGCATTAGTGAGGTGCAGAACGAGATTTCTGACCTTGAGGCGGTTGCCGATGAGCATGGCGAAGACAGTCCTGGTCCTGCAGAACATGGCGGCGAGACGATGGCCGGGGAAGAGGTCCGAGAGGCGGCGATCGATGGGGAGTCGGCGGTCGGCGGAGGCGAGCAGCCGGATGCCGGCGAGCGGCTGAAGCTGAGTGAGGCAGAGCTAATAGCCGGGCTTGAGAGAGCCTTCGACTCGTATGCGCGGATCGAGCAGCCGGAAGGCGAGTATCTCGACGCGTCGCTGGTCATGCTGGACGAGCGCCGGTTGGTGTATTCTTCGCATACCGAGGCGGATGGCGCGGATCGGAGGGTGTATGTCTCCGCCATCCGGCTGCTAGATGTGGTGGCTGGTGAGACGGCCGTACTCGCGGCAGACCTGCCGTACCGAGTCGACTCGCTTGTCTATCGAGTGGAAGAAGGGCTGCTGGAGGCAGCCTATTACGACTACGAGCGCGGGGCGTATCAGTATGCGTCGTGGGCGTTGTCAGGCTTACAGGCCGTGGCTGTCGCGGATCCGAGATGGACGCTGACGGATAATGGCCGATGGGCCTTGTTCCGCAGCAATGATGCGCCGGGGATCTGGGCAATGAATAAGAAGGGCGGTCAGCCGGTGCGCATATCCGACTATGACATGGATCAGCGTCCGCTATGGTTCCCCGGCGAAGACCGCTTTCTCTATCTGGCGCATACCGGCAATCTATTGGCGGACGGGTCGGGCTTCGAATATGTGCTGGCGGAGCATGATCTGGCGAAGGGCACAAGCCGCGTTCTGCCGTATGAAGCCGGAGTTTGGCATTTGATCGGCTGGGCGGAGCCCGGCAAGTCGGTCCTCGTCGACCATGCCTTCAATGAGGGCGAGAGCGTGGCGTATACGGAGCCCCGACTGCTCGACATCAAGACGATGGCGGAGACCCGGTTGGCGGATCAGGCATTGCGGAGTTATAACCGCGCCTTCAACGAAGCACTCGGCGAGCTAACGGTCCAGATCCCCGGGTACTTTATTCACTATGATTCGCTGGGGAAGATTCGGGAGGTCTCGCCGTGGGCCTATGAGGGCGGCGAAATCGACGAAGTGTGGCCGCAGTCGTTCTCGCCGGACGGCAGCGCATGGGCCTATGTGACGGATAACGGCGAGGGCAGCGGGGTTAACCATTCGTTCATCCTCGCTGACGCCTCGGGGATGAAGCGGAGCCACCTGCTCGGTACGGACGGATATGCCGCGCCGCTTGCCTGGTCGCCGGACGGCACAAGCTTAGCATTGCTGGCTCGCTTCGAGGATCGCCTGTATGCCGGCGTACGCCGCATCGGGACGGCGATGGAGCCGAAGGGCTGAATTCGCATCGTCGCGAATTACCGATCGGCGGCGTTAGCGGTCCATCGAGCGAGATCGTTATCGCCGCTCGGCACAATGCCGCAGCCGGAGATAACGGTCCTTCGGACCCCTAACGGGCAATGTCGAGCCATGAGCCGGCCTGCTAACGGTCCTGCGGACCGCTAGCAGGTGCACGACGCTGGCAGAGCGGCCGGGAGCATTGGTGTTAACGGTCCTTCGGACCGCTATCGCCGCTTGGCATAGCGCCGCAACCGGAGGTAACGGTTCTTCGGACCGCTAACTGTCATGGCGGGCGAAACTAGAGGCGTCGGGAATCCCAGTACGCCGCGCTGTGCTCCTGGGAGGGGCGTGCTTGCCCCTTGCTTTTTGCCATGCCGTCACACTATAATAGGGGAAATTCCAATTCGATACATGCAATCGACGATGATCGGGACAGTACTTCGCATGAGCAGCCTGCAGCAGCGAGCCGGGACGGTGGAAGCCGGCGAGGCGCGGCGAGGGAAGCGGACCCGGGAGTCGGTTCCCTGAACCCTGAGCCTTCAGGGCAGTAGGGGAACCCGGCGTTAAGCCGTTATTCCTTCAAGCGGAAGCTTCGATGCCCCGCTCGCTTAAGCATTTTGTTTTTACTGCGCGAGTCGGCCCGTCGTCCTTCCAGAAGAGTGGCACCGCGGACACAGCCTCCGTCTCTTTACCGAGACGGAGGCTTTTTGTATCCCCTCAGCGGTTGTTCCGCAAGCCCGCTTGTGGTCACGAAGCAATTCGAGAAGCGTATTCGGCATCGAATCTTGAACGCTGGCGCAATCGAAGCATATGCTTCCGATGCTGCGTTTCCTGCGGAAACGCTGGAGCTCCTCAATTTCTACCCTCGTCCAATCTTCGCAGGTAGCGACAACCGGTCTTTTTAGAGCTTTATTACACACCCGGAAAGGTGGAACCAACATGTTGATGCAATGGGCAGCGGATTGCCTGAAGCCGCTCGTGCCGCTGGATGCGGCCCAGATCGAGAGACTGATGGAACGGCCGCCGCGGCCTGAGCTGGGCGATGCGGCATTCCCTTGCTTCGCGCTCGCGAAGCAGCTGAAGCAAGCCCCGCAGGCGATCGCCGCGGACATTGCCGCGAAGCTTCGCGGCAAGGAAGGCGAGATTCGGGCCGTTGCCGAGGGCCCGTACGTGAACTTGTTCTTCGAGCCGGCCGCATGGGGGCCGCGGATCTTGAAGGAAGCGCTGCTGCCGGCCTACGGCCGATCCGCGGAAGGCCGCGGCACGAAGGTCGCGATCGACATGTCCTCCCCGAACATCGCGAAGCCGTTCGGCGTCGGGCATCTGCGCTCGACGATGATCGGCAACGCGCTGGCGAATCTATATCGCGCGAGCAGCTACGACGTCGTGACGGTCAACCACCTCGGCGACTGGGGGACGCAGTTCGGCAAGCTGATCGCCGCCTTCAAGCGCTGGGGAGACAAGGCTTCGCTCGAACGCGACCCGATCCGCGAGAGCTTGAAGCTGTACGTGAAGTTCCATGACGAGCTGGAGGAAGAGCCGGAGCTGGACGAAGAAGCGCGCGCGTGGTTCCGCAAGCTTGAGGAGGGCGACGAGGAAGCGGGGGCGCTCCGCCGTTACTTCGTCGACGCGAGCCTGCAGGAGTTCGATCGGGTGTACGCGCGGCTCGGCATCTCCTTCGACTATGTGCTCGGCGAGAGCTTCTATAACGACAAGATGACTGCCGTCGTCGACACGCTGTCGGAGCGAGGCTTGCTGGAGGATAGCGACGGCGCGAAGGTCGTGCGGCTCGATGCGCAGGGCATGCCGCCCTGCCTGATCATGAAGTCCGACGGCACGACGATTTACGCGACGCGCGATCTGGCGACCGCCTTCTATCGCACGCGCGAGCTCGGCGCCGATCGTCTGCTGTACGTGGTCGGTTCGGAGCAGTCGCTTCATTTTCAACAAGTATTCGCCGTTCTCGATGCGCTCGAAGCCGGCTGGGCCGACCGCTGCGAGCATGTGGCGTTCGGGCTGATGAAGTTCGAAGGGAAGAAGATGTCCACGCGGCGGGGCAAGGTCGTCTTCCTGGACGATGTGCTGGACGAGGCGGTACGCAAGGCGGAAGCGATCATCGCGGAGAAAAACCCCGAGCTGCCCCATGCGGCAGAGGTTGCGGCAGCCGTCGGGGTCGGCGCGATCGTGTTCGGCGACCTGAAGAACAGCCGGCAGTTGGAGGTTAACTTCTCGCTCGAGGATGCGCTTCGGTTCGAAGGGGAGACGGGACCTTATGTGCAGTATACGTATGCGAGAGCCGTGAGCCTGCTCGATAAGGGCTTGCAGCTCTACCCGAACGAATACGGCGGAGACGATCAGGATGACGGCATCCGACCGGAAGCTCTTGTCGGCCACTTGGCATGGGAGTGCCTGAAGCAGCTGACCGAGTATCCGGACGCGATCCGGAGTGCCGTGCGCGAGAATGAGCCGGCGATCCTGGCGCGCTATCTCCTCGAAACATCCAAGAAGTTCAACCGGTATTACCGCCATGAGCGCGTCCTCTCCGGCGATGAGGAGGAGAGCCGTACCCGGCTGCTCCTGACCGCGGCGATCGCGGGCGTGCTGAAGAGCGGGCTTGCCCTGCTGGGCATTCAAGCGCCGAGACAACTCTAGTGGTTGATCATCTGGCGCTTCCCCTAGTATAGTAGATGAAGTTATAACAGGGGCTAACAGGACCAAGGACCAAGGACCAAGGACCAAGGATCGAGGAGCGAGTGAGCGTGACGAACAAGAGCGTATCGATACCCGTGGCGGTCGAGCTGCAGACCCGGCATCAAGGAGGCGAGCCGGAGATTCGCCGCTACGCGGGGCTCCTGTATCCGAAGCCGCGCGGACCGTACCTCGTCTATGAGGAAGCCGGAGATGCCGGCGCAGGAGGCGGGGAGCAGACGCGCACGACCGTGCGCTTCGCCGACGGCGAGCTGAAGCTGGTGCGGCGGGGAGCGGTAGAGAGCGAGCAGACGTTCGCGGCCGGCCGCGTGACGCTAGGCTCGTACCGGCTGCCGAACGGCGTCTTCGAGCTTGAGACGCGCACGCATGCGCTGCGCGTCGATACGGGCGCGTCGGACGAGCAGGGCATGGCGGCAGAATGGCAGCGTCCGCTGGACGTAACGGCCGCATGGCAGTACGACCTGAAGTTGGGCGGCGAGCCGGCAGGCAATTTCGAGATTAGGCTTACCATACGGGAGGAAGTGTAGCATGAGCAGCAATGTATTGGATCAATTGCATCAGAAGGTGAAGGACGCGATCGCGGACGCGGCCGTCGTGGCAGGTCTCGCGTCGCGGGACGAGCTGCCGGCATTCGCGATCGAGGTGCCGAAGGATAAATCGCACGGCGACCTGGCGACGAATGCCGCCATGCAGCTGACGAAGCTGGCGAAGAAGAATCCGCGCCAGATCGCGGAAGCGATTATCGAACATCTCGATAAGGCAGCGGCTTCGATCGAATCGGCGGAAATCGCGGGACCGGGCTTCATCAACTTCCGGCTCGACAAGAGCTGCCTCTACCCGATCATCGGAGAGGTACTGGGCGCCGGCCCGGAATACGGCCGCGTGGATACGGGCGGCGGGCAGGCCGTGCAGGTCGAGTTCGTCAGCGCGAACCCGACGGGCAGCCTGCATCTCGGGCATGCGCGCGGCGCCGCTGTCGGCGACGCGCTTTGCAACGTGCTGGATTACGCCGGCTACAAGGTAACGCGCGAGTACTATATTAACGATGCCGGCAATCAGGTGGCGAATCTGGCGCGGTCGATCGAAGCGCGTTATAAGCAGGCGCTGGGCCAAGAGGCCGAGATGCCGGAGGACGGCTATTACGGCGAGGATATCGTCGGCTTCGCCCAGGCGCTGGTCGAGGAGGAAGGGGCTAGGCTGCTCGAGCTGGCGGAGGAGGAGCGGTTCACCTTCTTCCGCGCCTACGGGCTGTCGCGCGAGCTGGACAAGATCAAGCGCGATCTCGGCAGATTCCGCGTCGCGTTCGATTCTTGGTACAGCGAAACCTCGCTCTACGAGACCGGTCAAGTCGAGGAGGCGCTCGAGGCGCTTCGCAAGAGGGAGATGGTCTACGAGGAGGAGGGCGCGACTTGGCTGTCGACGATGCAGTACGGCGACGACAAGAACCGCGTGCTCGTCAAGAACGACGGCTCGTACACCTATCTGACGCCGGACATCGCGTATCACCGGGACAAGTACGGCCGCGGCTACGATCGGATGATCAATATTTGGGGCGCCGATCACCATGGGTACATTCCGCGGGTGAAGGCGGCGATGGCGGCGCTCGGCAACGATCCGGACAAGCTCGTCGTGCTGATCGCGCAGATGGTCAGCCTGTTCCAGAACGGCGAGAAGATGAAGATGTCCAAGCGGACCGGCAAGGCCGTTACGATGGAAGACCTGATGGACGAGGTAGGCGTCGACGCGATCCGCTACTTCTTCACGATGCGGAGCATGGACTCGCACCTGGACTTCGACATGGACCTTGCTATATCGACGTCGAACGAGAACCCGGTCTTCTACGTCCAGTACGCGCATGCGCGAATCTGCAGCATTTTCCGCCAGGCGGAGGAGCAGGGAATCGCGATCGACCATGCGAAGGCCGACCTGTCCCGGCTGACCGCCGAGGCGGAGTTCGACCTGCTGCGCAAACTCGGCGAGCTGCCGCAGGAAATTGCCGAGGCTGCCGCGCAGTATGCGCCGCACCGCTTGATCCGCTACGTGTACGAGCTGGCGGCCGAGCTGCACAGCTACTACCGCGCGGAGCGCGCCATTACGGAAGACGCAGCGCAGACGGCTGCGCGCCTCGCGCTGCTCGCCGCGGTCAAGATCGCGCTGGCGAACGTGCTCCGGCTCGTCGGGGTATCCGCGCCGGAGCGTATGTAGAAGGCCGCGCGCACGGCCGGTCATAGAGCATGCGAGGCTGCCTTCATCCGTAACGTTCGGCAACCTGCAGCATGCGGGATACATCGAGCTCCCCGGTTTTCCGGGGGGCTTTGGCGCCCTTCAGGGGCTGATAGGACTTCAGCAGAATCGCCTTGATTTCCGCGGGCTTCAGCCCGGGGCGATGGGCGAGGAGCAGCGCGATTGCGCCGGCCACGTGCGAGGTCGCCATCGAGGTGCCGCTCATCTCGTTGTATTTGCCGCGCAGCCAGGAGGAGACGATCTTATCGCCGGGGGCGTAGATGTCGATCAGTCTGCCGCGATTGCTGAACGGGGCGATGCGCCGAAGCCTCGTCGTCGCGCCGACCGATACCGTCTGCGGGAAACGGGCCGGGTAATCGACGGCCTTCTGCTTCCCGTCATTCCCGGAGGAAGCGACGATGATGATTCCCGCGTTGTAGGCATTCGTAACGGCGGTCAGGAGCGCCTTGCTGCGCGTCTTCATGCCGAAGCTCATATTGATGACATCCATCTTATTGCGCACGCACCAGTCGATCCCGAGGATGATGTCGGAGACATAAGCCGTGCCGTTATGGTCGAATGCCTTCACCGGATGGATGACGGAGCGCGGCGCGACCCCGATCATGCCTTGCATGCGATTCGCTGCGGCAATCGTGCCCGCGATATGCGTACCGTGGCCGTTATCGTCATGCGGCAGCATGCTGCGGACGAGGAGGTTAATGCCGCGGGACAGGGAATGGCGGAGATCGGGATGGTTGAAGTCGACGCCCGTATCGATAACGCCGACCTTCACGCGGTGGCCTGTCGTGGCGCTCCATGCGCTAGGCGCGCCGATCTGCCGCACGCCCCATGGAATGCCTCGCTCGAGCTCGGACGGCTTGCGTTGCGGCGCATGCACGACGATGCGCTGATCGGGTTCGATCCAGCAGGATGACGGCAGTCGCGGCAGCTGAACGTCGGCCGGCAAGCGGCAGGCGATCGCCTGAATCAGCTGCATGCGGCGGAGGCCGGACTGCTGGGGAAGCGCGCTGCCTGGCGCGTGCTTCGACCATTCCTGAATGAAGCGGCGGTAGTCCTGGCGGCTCCGGAAGCGGAGAATGCTTCGACGGGTTGGGGCGCCGGCGTCCGGGGACGTAACGTCATGCAGCCAACGGAGCAAGCGGGTGATGTCCAATATGCGTCCCTCCCGAGTGGAACATGCTGGACTATTCTATGAAGGCGCTTTTCCCATCGCATGAGCAAGCTGCCCTATTTTGCATAAATAGGCGCTGAGCCGTGGCATTCTGCGCGGACGCACATAGGATATCAAGAGAGTCCTGCGGCGTCATTGCCGCACGGATTTTCGCGTCCTTCTGGCGGCGCGTTCGGAAGGATACAGTCGGGAAGCGAAGGGATACCCGCCCTTCGCTTTTTCTTGTTGGCGGAAGAGCGAACGGGAGGACGTCGGACGAGGGAGTTTCGCCGGGTAATCGCCACAATGACCGCCATCGCGCGGCGCTTGCATTTTAAAGGGAAATAAGGTTTACTATAGGATGAATATAGAGCGTTTACGGTATTGAAGCACGGTAAGAATTGAAATATGCTAGTCGGAGCAGATTGGCGCGAGAGGATGTGTCCCATGAGCAGCGAAGTAAGCTTGAAGATCAGCCCGGAACGGCTGCGTGAAATGCCGATGGTCGATCTGGCATTCGAGGTATTGAAATCGACGAATTCCCCTATGTATTACCGGGATCTCATTATGGAAATCGCGAGGCTTCGCGGATTGTCCGCTGACCAGATCAATGAAGTGATTGCGCAAGTATATACGGAAATCAACATCGACGGCCGGTTCGCCTGCGTCGGCAGCAACGTCTGGGGCCTGAAGCGCTGGTACCCTGTCGACAAGAACGAGGGAGATCCGGTCGGCAACGCGAAGCGTCCGCGGATCATCAACGACGACGACGATGACGATGAGGAGCTTTTCGCAGACGAGGAAGAAGAGACCTATGTAGCCGACGAAGAGGATTACGACCTCTACGACGAAGACCGCGAGGACTTCGAGGAGGCCGAGGAAGAGGCCGAAGTCGACGAAGACGCGATCGAAGACGAAGAGCTCGGCGAAGACGCGATCGAGGACGACGAGCTGGGCGAAGAGTCGGCAGAGGATGAGGAAGAAGCGTTCGACGATGAACTGGACGCAGACGACGAGCGTTAATTCGTAAGCTTGCTTTCCTTCTCTTGACAGCGCAAGGCCCTACAGAGTAAACTATTGCATGGGCTTTAGATTTGCTTAATAAATCATAGCTAAACCATTAAAGTGCCCCGTGGAAACGGGTGTCACTTTTTTTGTTTTTATGGCACTAGTACTTGGGCAAGACTATATATCAACCATGGAGCTTGGAGGGTTTCATCACAGTGACTAAATACATTTTCGTAACCGGCGGCGTCGTATCCTCGCTGGGCAAGGGCATCACCGCAGCATCGCTCGGCAGACTGCTCAAGAACCGGGGCCTCAAGGTCACCATTCAGAAGTTCGATCCGTACATCAACGTCGACCCCGGAACGATGAGCCCTTATCAGCACGGCGAAGTGTTCGTGACCGACGACGGCGCGGAGACCGACCTCGATCTGGGCCATTACGAGCGCTTCATCGACATCAACCTCTCCAAGAACAGCAACGTCACCACGGGCAAAATCTATTCGACCGTCATCACCAAAGAGCGTCGCGGCGAATATTTGGGCGGCACGGTGCAGGTTATTCCGCATATCACGAACGAAATCAAGGAGCGCGTGTTCCGTGCGGGCAAGGAAGCGGGCTCGGACGTCGTCATTACAGAGATCGGCGGCACGGTGGGCGATATCGAGTCGCTGCCGTTCCTCGAAGCGATCCGTCAGATCAAGAGCGACATCGGCCGCGATAACGTCATGTACATTCACGTTACGCTGATTCCTTACATTAAAGCAGCCGGCGAAGTGAAGACGAAGCCGACGCAGCACAGCGTCAAGGAGCTTCGCAGCATCGGCATTCAGCCGAATGTCATCGTGTGCCGGACCGAGCACGAGCTAGCCGAAGACTTGAAGCGCAAGATCGCGCAATTCTGCGACGTGGATGCCAATGCCGTCGTCGAATGCCGCGACGCTTCGACGCTGTACGAAGTACCGCTTAACCTGCGCGAGCAAGGGCTGGACGAGATCGTCGTGAACCACCTGAAGCTGGATGTTCCGCAGCCGGACATGACCGAGTGGGAGAGTCTCGTGAAGCGCGTCAAGTCGCTGAAGAAGACGACCGAGATCGCGATTGTCGGCAAGTACGTCGCGCTGCATGACGCATATCTCAGCATCGTGGAGTCGCTTGCCCATGCCGGCATCGATGCCGATTCCGAAGTGAAGCTGCGCTGGGTCAACGCGGAAGAGATTACGCCGCAGAACGTGGCGGACAAGCTGCACGGCGTGCACGGCATTCTCGTGCCCGGCGGATTCGGCGACCGCGGCATCGAAGGCAAAATCACGGCCATCCAGCATGCCCGCGAACAGAAAGTGCCGTTCTTCGGCATCTGCTTAGGTATGCAAGTCGCCGTCATTGAATATGCGCGCAGCACGGCCGGCATGGCGGACGCGAACAGCTCCGAGATCGACCCGTCCACGCCGTATCCGGTCATCGACCTGCTGCCGGAGCAGAAGGATATCGAGGATCTGGGCGGCACGATGCGTCTTGGCCTGTATCCGTGCAAGGTCGTGCCGGGCTCGCTGGCAGCCCGCGCTTACGGGGATGAGCTCGTCTATGAACGTCACCGCCACCGTTACGAGGTGAACAACGAATACCGCGAACGCATCGAGCGCGCCGGTCTGCGCGTATCCGGAACGTCGCCGGACGGCCGTCTGGTCGAGATGATCGAGCTGGAGGATCACCCGTGGTTCCTGGCGGTGCAATTCCATCCGGAATTCACGTCCCGTCCGAACCGTCCGCAGCCGCTGTTCCGCGATTTCGTGCGTGCGGCGCTCACGTATTCTGAGGCCTAAGCGAACCGCCGGATTCGACGCCTGAAGGACTGAAGTCCTAATCTTTCATAATAAAAGGACTTTTTTTCCAATGAAGAAGGATATCCGTGTATTCTGGGCGAATATATACCCTAATAGTGCGAGTTCAATAAATTTGGACATGTCTTGCGGCAAGCGCATTGTAGGAGGTTATATTCGTGGATCAGAAGAAAGTATTAATCGTTGACGACCAGAACGGCATTCGCATCCTGCTGATGGAAGTGTTCAGCAGCGAAGGCTATACCACCTTCCAGGCATCTAACGGCAAGCTTGCACTCGAAATCGTAAAGAAAGAATCGCCTGATCTCGTGCTGCTCGATATGAAGATACCGGGCATGGACGGTCTTGAAATACTGAAGCATGTCAAAGCCATCAATCGCGACATTAAGGTCATCATGATGACGGCTTACGGCGAACTCGATATGATCAAGGAAGCGACGGATCTCGGCGCGCTGATGCATTTTACGAAACCGTTCGACATCGACGAGATGCGGATGGCCGTCAACATGCAGCTGCGCGGAGGCGGTCCGAACAGCAAGTACGCGATCGGGTCCTAACGGACCCGATTTTTTTATTGGCGCTGCGGCACGAAATTCCCTCTTGACGTCTGTGTGAAACCTCATTACCACTCTTGAATTCGATGTGGTATAATCGAACCTGTGATTAAGTCGGTACGGGCTTGAGAACCTACATATCCATTAGGAGGAAAGAAAACCATGCCACTCGTTTCAATGAATGAATTTCTGCCCAAGGCCAAAGCGAACAAATTCGCCGTAGGCCAATTCAACATGAACAACCTGGAATTCGCGCAAGCCATCATGGAAGCGGCTATCGCTGAGAAGTCGCCATTCATCTATGGCGTTAGCGAAGGCGCCCTGAAATACATGGGAATGGAGTACACCGTTGCGATCGCGGAAGCGGCAGCGAAGAAATCCGGCCTTCCGATCGCGCTCCACCTGGACCACGGCAGCAGCTTCGAAGTTGCAATGGCTTGTATCCGTGCAGGCTTCTCGTCGGTTATGTTCGACGGCTCCCACTACGGGCTGGAAGAGAACATCAAGCTGACGAAGGAAGTCGTGAAGGCTGCGCGCGCAATGGGCGTATCCGTCGAGGGCGAGCTCGGCACGATCGGCGGCGTGGAAGACGACATCAGCGTGGACGAGGAGCATGCAAGCCTTGCGAAGCCTGAAGAAGCGATCCGTTTCTACGAAGAGACGGGCGTGGACTGCCTGGCAATCGCAGTAGGTACGGCGCACGGCATGTACAAGGGCGAAGTGAAGATCCACTTCGATATCATTCAGAAGGTTGCCGACGCGATCCCGGTACCGGTCGTATTGCACGGCGGATCCGGCGTGCCTGACGACGCGATCCAGAACGCGATCGCAGCCGGCGTAGGCAAGATCAACGTGAACACCGAGAACCAAGTCGCTTGCACGAACGCGATCCGCGAAGTGTTGGCTGCAGACAGCAAAGTATACGATCCGCGTAAATACCTGACCCCTGCCAAGAAAGCAATGGTCGCTGTCGTACAAGAGAAGATCCGTCTGTTCGGAAGCAGCAACCAAGCGTAATACCGGAGCATTGCGCAGGAACCGCCGGCTTAGCGGCCGGCGGTTCTTGCTCTTTTCCGTAACGGGAGGAAAAGGCGATACATGGAAAAACTAATGATTCGCGGCGGACGGCCGCTGCGAGGAACGGTGCAGATCAGCGGGGCCAAGAATAGTGCCGTTGCGCTGCTGCCGGCAGCATTGCTCGCCGAGAGCGCGGTAACGTTAGACAATCTGCCTCGGATCAGCGATGTGGGGACCTACTCGGACATCTTGGAAGAGTTCGGCGGCAAGGTGAGTTGGAACGGCGACAGCATGACGATCGACCCGTCCGCGCTGCGCAGCCAGCCAATGCCGAACGGCAAGGTTAAGCTTCTTCGTGCTTCCTATTATCTAATGGGTGCGCTGCTGGGCCGATTCGGCGAAGCGACGATCGGGTTGCCTGGCGGCTGCAACTTTGAACCGAGACCGATTGACCAGCATATTAAGGGCTTTGAAGCGCTTGGCGCGGTCGTATCGAACGACCACGGCTCGATTCGCATCGTTGCGAAGGAGCTGCGCGGCGCGAAAATTTATCTGGACGTCGTCAGTGTAGGCGCCACAATCAACATCATGCTCGCGGCCTCAAGGGCTAAGGGCTCCACGATTATCGAAAACGCGGCAAAAGAGCCTGAAATCATAGATGTAGCAACTCTCCTCAATGCCATGGGCGCGCGCATCAAGGGCGCCGGAACCGAGACGATTCGGATCGAAGGCGTGGACAGCCTGCACGGCTGCCGCCATTCGATTATCCCGGATCGCATCCAAGCAGCCACTTACATGATTGCCGCAGCGGCGACGCGCGGCGATGTCGTTGTCGATAATGTCATTCCGAAGCATCTGGAGGCGGTTACCGCCAAGCTGCAAGAGATGGGCGTGCATGTCTACGAGATGGACGAATCGATCCGGATCGTCGGACAGCCGAATTACGAGGCGATCGACGTGAAGGCTTTAGTCTATCCGGGCTTCGCGACCGATATGCAATCGCCGATGACGAGCCTGCTCACGCAAGCGACAGGGGTAAGCGTACTCACCGATTATGTGTACAGCAGCCGATTCAAGCATGTGCCGGAGCTGGCGCGGATGGGCGCGAATATTCGCGTCGAAGGACGTTCCGCCATCATCGAGGGCGGGCCGCTGCATGCGGCATCGGTGCGTGCGGCCGATCTGCGCGCAGGCGCGGCGCTGGTTGTCGCCGGTTTGACGGTAGCCGAAGGCGTCACGGAAATTAGCGGCGTCGAATACATCGATCGCGGGTATGATTACTTAGTGGACAACTTGCGCATGCTTGGCGCAGACGTATGGCGGGAGGCCGAGTAGCCGCCGGATAAGCAGGCGCTCCCGCTGTTTGGTCCCTTCACGTATGGACCGAAGGCAATTGTGGTTAAGCTGTTGAAAATGAGTTAAAGGGTGAGAATATGGCAGATCTTCAGATCGCGGATCTGGAAGAATTGAAGCTGACGGACTTATACAAATTGGCGAAGCAATACCAAATCCCGTACTACGGCCAGCTGAAGAAGCGCGAATTGATCTTTGCGATTCTTAGGGCGCAGGCGGAGCAGAGCGGCCACATGTTCATGCAAGGCGTGCTTGAGATTCTGCCGGAAGGCTTCGGCTTCCTGCGGCCGATCAACTATTTGCCGAGCGCGGAGGATATTTACATATCCGCTTCGCAGATTCGCAAGTTCGACCTTCGCAACGGCGATATGGTATCCGGCAAGTGCCGGGCACCGAAGGAGAACGAACGGTATTTCGGACTGCTGCAGGTGAACGCAGTAAACGGCGAGAACCCGGACAACGCGGCAGAACGACTCCACTTCCCGGCGCTAACCCCACTGTACCCGCAGGAAAAAATCGTGCTCGAGACTTCCCCCACCCACCTGTCTACCCGCATCATGGATGTGCTTGCACCTGTCGGCCTTGGACAACGGGGCCTAATCGTAGCACCGCCGAAGGCGGGCAAAACCTTGCTCCTGAAGGAAATCGCCCACAGCATTACGACGAATCATCCGGATATCGAGCTGTTCGTGCTCTTGATCGACGAGCGTCCCGAGGAAGTGACGGATATGCAGCGTTCGGTGAAGGGCGAAGTCGTCGCGTCGACGTTCGACGAGGTGCCGGAGCACCACATCAAGGTGGCTGAGCTGGTGCTGGAACGGGCGAAGCGGATGGTCGAGCATAAGAAAGACGTCGTTATCTTGCTCGACAGCATCACGCGCCTGGCGCGCGCATACAACCTTGTGGTTCCGCCATCCGGCAGAACGCTCAGCGGCGGTATCGACCCTGCGGCATTCCACCGTCCGAAACGCTTCTTCGGTTCGGCGCGCAATATCGAGGAGGGCGGCAGCCTGACGATCCTTGCTACCGCGCTGATCGATACCGGGTCGCGGATGGACGACATCATCTACGAGGAGTTCAAGGGCACGGGCAACATGGAGCTTGTGCTTGACCGCCGGCTGGCTGAGCGCCGCATCTTCCCTGCGCTGGACATTCGCCGTTCCGGCACGCGCCGGGAGGAGATGCTGCTCACGCAGGAGACGCTCGACAAGGTGTGGGCCATCCGCAAGAGCATGAACGATTCCCTCGAGTTCGTCGACGGCTTCTTGAAGAAGCTGCGCAATACGAAGACGAACGACGAGTTCTTGGCGACGCTCGATACTTCGGCCGCGCCGGCCAAGAGTTCCGGAAGCTCTTCCGGGAGCGCGACCGGGGCAGGACGCCGCACGGTTCGCACGACAACTTAGATAAGTTCGATTGTCAGCACCTCAAGTGTTTCGGAAGGAAACACAGCATCGGAAGCATACGCTTAGGTTGGATGATGGTAGCAATTGAGGAGCGGAGTGTAGTCTAAGCTACATGAGCACCGGAAATTGCGCCAGCGTTCAAGATTCGACGCCGAATATCCTTCTCGAGATGCTTCGTGATCACAATCGAACCCTTGGAGGTGAGTATCGATGAATCTCGTGTATGCCGACGAACAGGGCAACGTGTTCGATCATCCTGAATATATCGGCCTTGGCCGCAGCGCGGATATGGTTATCGAGCTGATGGAAGACGAATTGATCCCGCTGCCGGACGGCGCTACGCTCGTGGGACTGCCTTATACGCGACCGATCGGGATGGATCCGGAGACCGGTGACATGCTGCCGCTGACAGACGGCGCGCAGGCGGTGGGCGCGCTGCTGCCGCAAGGCTATACGCGGCTTGCCATCCCCGGCTACGTGAAGACGGACAAGACGCAGAAGCTGCCGTTGTTCGGCTATTCGGCAGTCGTCTGGAAGGACGGCGGCTTCCACGTCGCGGCGAAGAAGAGCGACGATCCCGAGCGCTGGAATCCGCTGAACTGCGACCAGCACGAGCTGGAGCTGCAGGTGCAGGCACTGACGGCGAAATATCCGGACAATCGGCTCTACCAGCATCTCTCCCATTGCGCGCTCGGCTACGAGTGCTTAACCGCATCGAATACGTTCCTCCAGCGCTGGGAAGGCGCGGTTCCGGTATCGTATTCCTGCAATGCCGGCTGCTTCGGCTGCATCAGCGAGCAGCCGGACGACAGCGGCTTCCCGGCGCCGCAGACGCGCATGAACTTCAAGCCGACAGCGGACGAGGTCGCGGAGATCATGCTGGAGCATCTGCGGACGGACGACGCGATCATCAGCTTCGGGCAAGGCTGCGAGGGCGAGCCTTCGACGCAGGTCAAGATCATTGTCGAAGCGATGCGCAAGGTGAGGGCGGCCACGCCGCTGGGGTATATCAACATCAATACCAACGCGGGCTTGACCGATCATATCCGCGCGATCGTCGACGCGGGTCTCGACCTGATGCGGGTCAGCACGATCAGCGCGCTCGACGACCACTACAACGCTTACTACAAGCCGCGCGGCTATACGCTGCAGAACGTCGAGAAGTCGCTTCGCTATGCATCGGACAAAGGCGTGTATACGTCGATCAACTATTTGATCTTCCCGGGCGTGACCGACCGCGAAGAGGAGATCGAGGCGATGCTCGGCTTCGCGAAGCGGACAGGCCTTAAGCTGATCCAGATGCGCAACCTGAATATCGATCCGGAGAGCTACCTGGAGCTGATCCCGCCTGCGCAGGGCGAGATCTACGGCATGAAGCAGATGATCGAGATTTTTGAAGCGGAGCTTCCGGATGTCGTCATCGGCTCGTACACGCATGTGCCGCCTGCGGTGCTGCGCGGCCGCGGATGAATTATCCGTTGCATAATGGTGAATGACCGTGCTATAATCCGCTTGTGTGTCGATATGAACTCTGGGCCCGCCTGTTGGCTCAGGGCAGAAAGGTGTGAACGAGATGAAACAAGGTATTCATCCGACGTATCACGTCACCACGGTAACTTGCGCTTGCGGCAACAGCTTCGAGACGGGTTCGATCAAACCGAACCTGCGCGTCGAGATCTGCTCCGTATGCCACCCGTTCTTCACGGGTAAGCAAAAGTTCCTGGATGCCGGCGGCCGCGTCGACAAATTCAAAAAGAAATACGGCATGTAATTTCGCGGATATCGAAGTTACGGCAGCCGCGTAACCCGGTTACGCGCAATCTGGCTCAATTTAGCAGAATACAAGAACCTCCCGATGACATCCTATGGATGAAAGGGAGGTTTTTTTATGTGGATGAGACGATTGCGCAAGGGACGTCGCTGGCTGCGTCACCTCCTGCCTGCATTGATCATTCTCCTGCTAATGGCAGGCTGCGGCCAGGAGGAGGCCAAGCGTCTGAAGTCTTACGGCAACGATGGCTATATGGGGCAGTCGAACAGCAATCCGCTGCTTCCGCGGACGGGATCGGCTTGGAGCTATGAGGACGATCGGGAATTCGCGTCGCAGCTGCTGCGCCCGATGCAGGGCATCCGGGATTCCCGAATCACGGTGAGCGGGGACGATATGCGCGTGACGCTCTACTTGCAGCCCGCGTTAAGCCGGGAAGAGGCGGCACGACTCACCTCTCGCGCGGAGAAGGTGATGGCGGAGAATTTTCCGCGATACGACGTTTCGGTGAAGGCCGAGCAATAGGCAGATGCCAGCCTCGCCAACTTCTTCCCCTCGGTTGCGAAGTGGAGGGGAATCCGCTATACTTAGTTCTACCGTGCTAGACGGGGAGGTAGCGGTGCCCTGTAACTCGCAATCCGCTATAGCGAGGTTGAATTCCTGTCCTAGGTTATGCGATGCAAGGTTTGGCATCCGTGAATAGCGTTGACGGTCGGGTCCTCCGCAATGGACGCCTGCGAACCTGGTCAGGTCCGGAAGGAAGCAGCCATAAGCAGGTTAGTCCATGTGCCGGGGGAGTGCCTGGCCCGAGCTGGGATCGGAAATGCCGCTTGGATCGCATGGATCGAAGACAGGTGCACGGCTACATACAGCCGCAATAGACACGCCATCCGGACGCTATCGTCCTTGGATGGCGTTTTTGCGCTCCGTACCATTTTTCTCGCATTCGGAATTGTGTATAATGGATAGATAGCATGCCCTTGAATTGAGCGTTCAAAAAAGACCGGTGAGAGGAAGGTCCGCGTGTCCCACATCGCATTATATCGTGCCTGGCGTCCGCAGACATTCGAGGACATGGTCGGGCAGCAGCACGTCATTCAGACGCTGCAGAACGCGATCCGCGAGAATCGCATCTCGCATGCTTACCTGTTCAACGGACCGCGAGGGACGGGCAAGACCAGCGCCGCGAAGATTATGGCCAAAGCCGTCAACTGCGAGCGGGGTCCGACGCCCGAGCCGTGCAACGTATGCGATGCATGCGTGGGCATCACTTCGGGCTCGATCATGGACGTGGTCGAGATCGATGCGGCATCCAACCGCGGGATCGACGAGATCCGGGACATCCGCGACAAGGTGCGTTATGCGCCTACGGAGGTCCGATACAAAGTCTATATCATCGACGAAGTCCATATGCTCACGACCGAAGCGTTCAATGCGCTGCTCAAGACGCTGGAGGAACCGCCAGGCCACGTGATCTTCATCCTGGCGACGACCGAACCGCATAAATTGCCGGCAACGATCATATCCCGCTGCCAGCGCTTCGATTTTCGGCAGGTGTCGCTCGGCGAGCAGACCGAACGGCTGCGCAAGATTTGCGCCGAGGAAGGCATTGCGGCCGATGACGATGCGCTGGCATACATCGCCCGGTTATCGGACGGCGGCATGCGCGATGCGATCAGCTTGCTTGAGCAGGTCGGCGCCTTCGCGGGCGAACGCATCACGCTGGAGGAAGCGATCGACGTGACCGGCGGCATGGTGGCCGAGCAGTTCGAGCAGCTCGCCGCGGCCGTGCGCGACCGGGACGTGGCTTCGATCATGACGGCGGTCGAGGGATTGATGCATGCCGGGAAGAGCGCGGATAAGTGCATGGAGAACCTGATCTATTACTTCCGCGACTTGCTGCTGCTTAAGCTGGTGCCGGACCGTCAGGCCGGCACGGAGCGGATCGTCGACGCCGAACGTTTCCAGGGAATGGCCGATGCCTTCAGCAAGGAACGGCTGTTCCAGATGATCGACACGTTGAACCGCTATCAGGTCGAGATGCGCCATGCCTCGCAGCCGCAGACGCTGTTCGAGGTGGCGCTGATGAAGATCTGCACCATGCCGGAGGGCGGCAGCGCGGGCGCAGGCGCTGCGCAGCATGCCGGCGCAGCTGCCGCACAGGCGGCTGCCGGCCGGGAAGCGGCTGCATCGCCTGAGGTTCACAAGCTGCAGCAGCGAGTCGAGGCCTTGGAGCGGCGGATTGAGCAGCTGCTGCGGGATGGCATGGCGACCGGAGGCGCAGCCTCGGCCGGCGGAGGCGGTGCGGCTGCCGGCGGGGCAGGACGGGCTGGCGGAGGCGCACGGAATTCCGGCGGCTTCGTAACTCGGAGCGGCGGTTCATCCGCCGCGCTGGCCAAGGTGAAGCTCGAGCCGTTCGTCGCGGCGCGCGCAAGCGAGGCGAGCAGCCGCTTGAAGTCGCGCTGGCCGGAGGTACTGCAGCGCGTGAAGGATACCCGCATTTCCCTTCATGCCTGGCTCATCGACGGGGAGCCGGTTGCGGCTGTCGACGATCAGATACTGCTCGCCTTCAAGAATACGATGCATCGCGAGACGACCGAGAAACCGGCTAACCGCGAGATCATCGACGGCGTGCTGCAGGAGCTGTTCGGCAAGCCGATGCAATTTTTCACGGTGATGCAGAAGGAATGGCAGACTGCAGAAGGGGCGCCGGCTTCCGAGGCAGAGATGCTCCAGCTCACGCCCGACGAGCCGGCGGCAGGCGGCAAGCCGCAGCACGTGATCGAAGCGATCAATCTGTTCGGCGAGGATTTAGTCGTCGTTGTCGACGAAGAATAAGCGAATAACCAGCGAATGATACCAATTGGAGGAGTGAACCCCATGAACAATATGAACCAGATGATGAAGCAAGTGAAGAAGATGCAAGAGCAGATGCTGAAGGCGCAGGAAGAACTCGGCACGAAGGAGATCGAAGGCTCGGCAGGCGGCGGCGTCGTAACGGTCATCGTGAACGGACATAAGAAGGTGCTGAGCGTGAACATTAAGCCGGAAGTCGTCGATCCGGAAGATATCGACATGCTGCAGGACCTCGTGCTTACGGCCGTTAACGATGCGATTACCAAAGCAGACGAGCTTGCGAACAAAGATATGGGCAAGTTCACGGGCGGCATGAAAATTCCGGGATTGTTCTAGAAGGAGCGGCGCCCCTTGTATTATCCAGAACCGATCGCGAAGCTGATCGAATCATTTTCAAGGCTGCCGGGTGTCGGTCCGAAGACCGCCGCCCGGCTTGCTTTTCACGTGCTGCGCATGAAGGAGGACGACGTGATCGATTTTGCCAAGTCGCTCGTCAGCGTGAAGCGCAACCTGCACTACTGTTCCGTATGCTGCAATATTACCGATATCGATCCATGCCGAATCTGCTCGGACAAGAGCCGGGATGTCTCCGTGATCTGCGTCGTTCAGGAGCCGAAGGATCTGGTCGCGCTGGAGCGCATGAAGGAATTCGACGGCCACTACCACGTCTTGCAGGGGGCAATCTCCCCGATGGAGGGCGTCGGACCGGACGAGATTCGAATTGCCGAGCTGCTCAAGCGGCTCAGCGACGAGCGCGTGCAAGAGTTGATTCTCGCGACAAACCCGAATATCGAGGGCGAAGCGACGGCGATGTACCTCTCGCGGCTCGTGAAGCCCTTCGGCATCAAGGTGACGCGCATCGCGCATGGCCTGCCGGTCGGCGGCGACTTGGAGTACGCAGACGAAGTGACGCTGTCCAAGGCGCTGGAAGGCCGCAGGGAGCTGCGATGAATGAAGCGCGTTGAATAACACGGACGAGTCACCTTTTCTCCTGATGGAGGAAGGGTGATTTTTGTTTTGGTTGATTTTCTGAGGTTATCGTTCGCTCGGTTCTAAGTTTGTCCCTTCGTTTATAGGATGGTAGTGGCGGATTCGCATTTGTGCCTATGCATGGCATGCGGACGCAATACCGGACGGAGGCAGGGGATGGGAAATGGCCTGGAGCAGTTTATGGAATCGGTTGAAGGGCGGAGCTGACGTTGAGTCGGGGCGATTGCCGGCGCAAGTGGACAAGGTGAAGGAGGAGGAAGCATACGCCGCCGCGCTTGCCGGAGAGATTCGCGAAGCGCATCGGGATTGGGTGAACGCGCACCGGCATTTTGAATACGCGCAAGGCAAGGATCAAGTCGATTACGCGATCTTCGCGATCGAGGCGGCAGAGAAGCGGTATGAGATGCTGCTGCGACATGCGAAGAGTCTGAAGGTCGATTGGACAACGAAGCGAATGGAGGATGTCGGATGAAAATCGGGTGGGCACTCGTATTCGGCGGTTCGCTGTTGGCGTTGGCATTCGTGCTGGTTCGGAGCCGTCTGTCGTGGTCATGGCTGCAACGATTCGGCTTGCATCTAGCCGCAGCCGCTTTCCTGATCTATGTATTGAACTATTCGGGCTGGATTGCGGGCTATGACATTCCGCTCAATCCGACTACGGTCGGAACGGTGATGGCACTGGGGATGCCGGGCGTCATGCTGATCTTGGGCTTGCAATGGACGCTGTTAAGTTGATAATTGGTCTTGACTTCAATGTTCGGGATGTGCTACATTAGTTCTCGCGCCTCTCGTAAATGCATACGGACAAGCAGTCAGGAAATAATTTGCACTTGCAATGAGATAGGCGGTTGTGATACATTATTAGAGTCGCCGCTGAGAGGTGGCCGACACGAAACAACATTGTTCCTTGAAAACTGAACAACGAGCGAACTGCCCTAACGGTCCTTGGATCGTTAGAAAAGCAATACAAGTAATGAGCTTAATCAGCTCTTTCCAAGTGGCAACACTTTAATGGAGAGTTTGATCCTGGCTCAGGACGAACGCTGGCGGCGTGCCTAATACATGCAAGTCGA
>JAEZCJ010000182.1 GCA_023433615.1 Bacillota bacterium
GGGGATCGCGAGAGCCGCAAAAGCCTTGTAAACACTGAATTTGACGGCTTTGAGAACAATTTGTGAACTCTCTGTGGAACATTGACAAATAGGGACTGCAACTTTATATTTAATAAAGTGATCGAGATGTGCGATTTCGCACAGTTTTCATGGGTAAGAAACGCAGTTTGCCGCCTGCCACGCCACATAAAAGAGCGAATTATGTCTCTACATAGGCAACTGTGAAAACGTACAAAGCGGGGTTGATGAATGATGAAACGGTGGCACATGTACAAGCGTCTCTTGCCTCTACTGGCAGGACTCGCATTGCTTCTGTCTGCTTGCGGACGAGCGGATCTATCGACATTGAATCCGCAAGGCCCGGTAGCGAAGGGGCAATACGATCTGATGGTTTTGTCGATTATTATCATGACACTCGTGGTCGTAGTCGTATTTGTAATCTCAATCTACGTCTTGATCCGATTCCGTCGCCGTCCCGGCGACAACAAGATTCCTAAGCAAGTCGAAGGCAACCACAAGCTGGAGATCATCTGGACGGTCATTCCGATCGTGCTCCTCATCGTGTTGTGCGTGCCTACCGTATCGAGCGTATTCGCGCTTGCAAAGGATTACAGCAAGGACGAAGATGCAGTCGTGGTGAAAGTTACCTCGCACCAATACTGGTGGGAGTTCGAGTATCCGGAGTACGGCATTAAGACCGCACAGGAGCTTGTCGTTCCGGAAGGCACGATCATCGCGATCGAGGCGAAGACGGCCGACGTGCTGCACTCGTTCTGGATTCCTGCACTAGCAGGCAAGATCGACACGAACCCGGGCGGCAACGTAAACCGGATGTACTTCGAGACGCCGAACAACTCGGGAATCTACCTCGGCAAGTGCGCAGAGCTCTGCGGACCGTCGCACGCCCTGATGGATTTCAAGGTGAAAGTCGTGGACGACACATCCTTCGAGAACTGGATTAACGCTACCAAGGCGCCGGCTGTGCTGCCTGAAGACCCGGCCATTGCCGAGAAGTTCAAGAATGAATGTCTGACTTGCCACGCGGTTGGCGAGATGGGCGGACCGGCTTATCCGAACCTGACCGGCATCGGCGACCGCGAGACGATCGCGGGCATCCTGGTCAATACGGATAACCCGCAGTACAAGAATGAGGGCTCCACTTACGACAACCTTTATAATTGGATCAAGGATCCTCAGGCTATCAAGCCGGGCAACGGCATGCCGAAGGTTGAACTGACCGAGCAGGAGCTCGAAGGCATCTCCCGTTACCTAGCTGACTATAAGCTGAACTACGAGACGGAAGAGCTCTTGAAGAACGACGCTACAACCGATTCGGAAGAATCGAACAAATAACGGAGATTGAAGGAGGAACCTCACTTGGCTCACGGACACGAGGTGAAACGGTATCGCGGCCTCATGGATTGGCTGACGACCGTTGACCATAAGAAAATCGGGATCCTGTACCTGATCTCCGGCGGCTTCTTCTTCCTGATCGGCGGCTTAGAAGCGCTGTTGATTCGGGTGCAGCTCTGGAAACCGATGAATGACTTTGTAAGTGCGGATACATTCAATGAATTGATTACGATGCACGGCACGACAATGATCTTCTTGGCAGCGATGCCGATGATCTTCGCGCTCATGAACGCGATCGTACCGCTCCAGATCGGCGCGCGGGACGTTGCATTCCCGTTCGTCAATGCGCTGGGCTTCTGGACGTTCTTCTTCGGCGGCGTGCTGCTGAATGTCAGCTGGTTCGCAGGCGGTGCGCCTGACGCAGGCTGGACATCTTACGTGCCGCTGGCAAATACGAAATACAGCGACGGCCATGGCGTGGATTACTACGTTATCGGCTTGCAGATCGCCGGTATCGGTACGCTGGTAGGCGGCATCAACTTCCTGGTCACGATCATCAACATGCGTGCACCAGGCATGAGCTTCATGCGGATGCCGATGTTCACGTGGGCATCGTTCATTACGTCGACCCTGATCTTGTTCGCATTCCCTGCGCTTGCGGTCGGTCTTGTCGCATTGATGTTCGACCGCGTATTCGATGGCAATTTCTTCGACCCGAGCAGCGGCGGCAACGCCGTCCTGTGGGAGCATATCTTCTGGATCTTTGGTCATCCTGAAGTATACATCTTGATCATTCCGGCATTCGGCATCATCTCCGAGGTTGTCAGCACGTTCTCGCGCAAGCGTCTGTTCGGCTACAGCTCGATGGTGTTCGCAACCATTCTGATCGGCTTCCTCGGCTTCATGGTATGGGCGCACCATATGTTCACGACGGGCCTCGGTCCGATCGCGAACTCGTTGTTCTCGATTGCCACGATGCTGATCGCCATTCCGACCGGTATCAAGATTTTCAACTGGTTGTTCACGCTCTGGGGCGGCTCGATTCGCTTCACCGCAGCCAATCTGTTCGCAATCGGCTTCATCCCGACCTTCGTGCTCGGCGGCGTTACCGGGGTCATGCTGGCATCGGCTCCTGCCGATTACCAGTACCATGATACGTACTTCGTCGTTGCGCATTTCCACTACGTTATCGTAGGCGGACTGATTCTGGGTATCTTCGCCGGCCTGCACTACTGGTGGCCAAAGATGTTCGGCCGCGTCCTGAACGAAGGACTTGCGAAGCTGACGTTCTGGACGTTCTTCATCGGGTTCCACCTGACGTTCTTCGTCCAGCATTTCCTTGGGCTGCTCGGCATGCCGCGCCGGATCTTCACCTATCTCGACGGTCTCGGCTTCAACGAGATGAACTTGATCAGTACGGTCGGCGCGTTCCTGATGGGCGTCGGTACGATCATCTTTATCCTTAACATCATCGTTACCGCAGCTAAGCCGAAGAATGCCGCTGCAGATCCATGGGAAGACGGACGTACGCTGGAATGGACGATCCCGTCCCCTGCACCTGAATATAACTTCGCTCAGACTCCGCTCGTTCGCGGATATGATGCCTACTGGAAAGAGAAGATGGACGGCAATAAGAGCATGACTTATGCCGAGCCCCTCGGTCCGATTCATATGCCTTCGCCATCGATCCTGCCATTCATGATGTCGCTTGGCCTGTTTATCGCCGGCTTCGGCTTCATGTATCACAATTGGATCTTGGTCGGCGTAGGTATGGCCATGACATTCGGCTGCATGTTCCTGCGTTCCGTCTATGACGATCACGGCTTCCACATCGAGCCGGACGAACTGCATGACAAGGGGGTAAAAGCATGAGCGCACATTCGCATGTAGACGGCCAATTGCCGCACGAGCCGGAGAAGGCAACTCTCGAAGGCCGCAATAAAGTGCTCGGCTTCTGGCTCTTCCTTGGCGGCGAGACGGTCCTGTTCGGAACGTTGTTCTCGGCATTCCTGGCACTCCGCCATCAAGTATTGAGCGGTCCGGCCCCGCAAGAGCTGTTCCAGCTCTCGCTGGTCGCGATTGCCACGCTGATCCTGCTTACTTCGAGCTTGACGAGCGTCATGGCAATCCAAGCGATGCACCGCAATCAGGTGAAGCCGATGCTCAATTGGCTGATCATTACGGTACTTCTGGGTCTCGCCTTCTTGATTCTCGAGATCTACGAGTTCAATCACTACGCGCATGAAGGCCATCAATTCACGACAAGCGCATTCAGCACGGCGTTCTATACGCTAGTCGGCTTCCATGGCGGCCACGTCGCATTCGGTATTCTCTGGATCTCGATCCTGATTGCACAGGTCTACAAAAAAGGGCTGACGGTTGTAACGGCGCCGAAGGTGTATGTAGCCGGCATGTACTGGCACTTCATCGACGTCGTATGGGTATTCATCTTCACGGTCGTCTACCTGATGGGAAAGGTGGGCTAACGCATGTCCGGGAATCACTCTGCTGTTGAAGAGACGAAGAAGCGCCACAAGCACGAGGGACCGCAGAAGCATGTCATATCGTTCATCTTCTCGCTCGTCTTAACGCTTATCGCATTTGCCGTCGTGATGTCAGGCGACGTCAACAAGGATTTCATCTACATCCTGCTGATGGTTATGGCAGTCGGGCAAGTGATCATTCAGATGGCATTCTGGATGCACATGAAGGATCGCGGACATCTGTTCCCGATTATCGGTATTCTTGGCGGTTCCGTCATCGTGTTCACGATGGTTATCATGGCCGAATATTGGGCATGGTGGTAAGGAAAGTCTAGCACGATTGCGAATTGAAGAGAGGCCGGTCGCGACTGCACCGCCTCTCTTTGTCGCATTTTAGAGTAGGAGGAATAAGGTTGAAAGGATTAGAGATTTTCAGCTTCCAAGAACTATGGAGCCCCTTCTTCTTGTTCGTCATGGTGCTGCTCGGAATCGGCTATTATTATCTGATCGGACCGTGGCGGCTGAAGCATGCTCCGGAAGAGGCGCGGCCGACCAAGTTCAAGCAGGCACTAGTCGTGGCGGGATTGCTATTGTTCTACTTGTCCCAAGGCGGGCCGCTGGAACTGATGGGGCACTTAAGCTTCACCTTCCATATGGTGAATATGTCGTTATCGTACCTCATCGTTCCGCCGATCATGCTACTCGGTATCCCGGCTTTCGTCTGGCGTAAGGTGTTCGCGTCGGCACGGTGGCGCAGCCTGCAATGGGCAACGCATCCGTTCCTGGCGTTGATCGGCTTCAATATGTTGTTCTCCATCTATCACGTTCCGATGGTGCATGACTACGTCATGACGCATTATGCCGTTCATATTGTCTATTATGCGGTGATGCTGCTCGCCTCGTTCCTGATGTGGTGGCAGATCGTCTCCCCAGTGCCGGAGTGGAAGCAAATGGCGGATGTGCGCAAGATGGGGTATATTTTCGCTAACGGCGTTTTGTTGACGCCTGCTTGCGCACTGATCATTTTCTCCGGTGCGCCGCTCTATAACGTCTATACCGATCCGACGGTATGGGCTACAGCGATGGGCTATTGCGTAACGGGCGACCCGATGAAGCTGCTGACGCTCGTAGAGGGTCCTACAGCCTTCAGCTTGATGAATCCGTTGGAAGACCAACAAGCCGGCGGCATCATCATGAAGCTCGTACAGGAAGTCATGTACGGCGCGATTCTGGCCTATGTGTTCAATCAATGGTATCGTAGGGAGCACAAGGATGACGAGCTTCCCCCGAACGCCGAACCGAGTCGGCTGTGATTGCGAAGTAGTATGATAGGATGATTAGAAGAGGGTGTCCCAAGTCATTGTAAGATGACTGAGGACACCCTTATTTGTCCTTTAAGCGCTGAAGCAAGGGTGCTGCAACTGAACTTGAATGCCTATTACCCTGGTACTGTGAGGGCATCCGCTGTAAGTAGGCAATTCCGAACTCCCTCGCTTGTCTTAGCCTCTAGGTCGATCAAGAAACTAACTTAGATCCAGGTACAGTCTGTAGACGCATAGTGCGAAAAACCGCAGTCGTTCGGTCCAACCGTACCAACCCGCCGAACGAGTGCGAAAAACCGCATTCGTTCGATCCAAACGTACCAATCCCGCCCAACGAATGTGAATAACCGCACTCGTTCGTTCCAGCCGTGCCTATCCCGCCGAACGAGTGCCAAAAACCGAACTCGTTCGGTCCAGCCGAACCAAACCCGCCGAACGAGTGCGAAAAACCGCATTCTTTCGGTCCAGAAATAGGGTGCGAGCATGACTGGTTAGGCGGGTTTGGAAAGCAGAAAACTGCCCAATAGCGGGAGAGTGGTGTCAGACGCATAATGTATAGCAAAAATGCTATTTTTTAGCCGAGGAGTGGTACCGGTGGGTGAAATGAATAGCAATAAAGCTACCCAGTCGACCTGGAATGCTTATCGCAGGCGGAATGAACTGCAAAAATGCCATTCACCAGCAGGTGCCGAGAGGCCCTTTATTCCATTTGGAGAATTATAGAAGATTAGGTGTTGACATTGCATATGCACACCATGTATAGTGTGTATAAAGATATACACAGTATACAGAGTTGAGGCGGTGAGGAATTTGAGTACTTGGCGCGGTGCTTGGCAACTGGTGCGATTCGAGCTTAAGACAGGATGGAGCGGCATCATAATTACGGGTATCTTGTTCGCTTACATGGCAATTATGGGGATGGCATTCCTGGATGATCTATTCGCCGGCGAGCTCACGAGAAGCGCAAGCTGGGCACCGGATTTCATCTATCTGGCTGTTCTCCCGAACATGGGCTTCCTGATGAGCCGTACGGTCCTTCATTACTGGCGAGACGATCCTTATAGCCGTAAGCTTGCCGTATGGCGGGCGCTGCCGATCCGTGTGCAGCACATCGTGCTGGGTCGGCTGCTATTGATGGCGCTGGTAGCCGCACCTATTGCATTGTTATTCTTCGGCCTGCAATATGGTCTGTCCGGCTCGGCACGCGACGCACTCGATCCGATTGCCTATATGAACTTCTCGCTGTTCTGGTTCGCTTATTCGCTCTTCTTCGGCACAATGTTCGTGTATTGCGAGCTCGGCTTCTCCGGTAAAACTTACTTCATCATCTGCTGCTGCAGCTTCCTCTACTATGGACCGCTGACGTACTTGTTATGGCTGACCGGCGAGACCGCTATCGAACGTGTTCTTAACGCGGCTGCTGCAGGAAGTTGGCTGCCTGCATTGTGCGCTTGGGCTGTCGCGCTTATCGGCATCGCCTTCGGGCGCCGGGCAATCGAGAGACGAATCCAATCGCGCGATCTGTTGAGCTGAGAGGTGATGGCCATGTGGATGCCGATTCAGATTAATGAGCAGAGCGCCGAGCCGTTATATCATCAGATCGAGGTCCAGCTGCGAGCCTTGATCGTCAGCGGTCAGCTAGCCGAAGGAACGCTGCTGCCGTCGATCCGCGAAATGGCCCAGACGCTGAAATGCAGCGTCATCACGATCCGGCGGGTATATCAGGATCTGGAGGCGGAAGGGCTGCTGCGGACCAAGCAAGGGACCGGGACGTTCATTGCCAAGGTCGGGGAGGAAGAACGCAGCCGTCATCGGTACGACGGCGTGGTGGAAGCGTTCGAAACGGCGGTGGACGCTGCGGTCCGCGTGCAGTGCAGCGAGGAAGAGATGAGGGACATCTTCGAATCGGTGCTGCGGAGCAAATTCTTGGACAGGTCGCATGCGCCGCCAGAAAATTCATGAGTCGAGAGACAACCGGTCCAGGATCGGTTAGGGGGAGATCGGTATGTTAGAGGATGCGGTAGTTCGGTTGTCGGATGTGGAGTTGGTGCGGACGCATTTTCGCCTTGGCCCGATTAACTTGAAGATTCCGAAGGGCTACGTGACCGCGATCGTAGGTCCGAACGGCTCGGGCAAGAGCACGACGTTCCGCATGCTGCTCGATATCAGCAAGCCTTCCGCAGGGAAGATCGAATTGATGGGGCGACCTGCGGACAGTGACGATCCAGGGATCAAGAATCGAATCGGGTACGTGGCGGAAGAGCCGTTCCAGCATGAGAACGGGCTGAAGGGCTCGGACAAAGCCGAGTTCCATCGGGGATGGTATCCGAATTGGGACGTTAACCGGTATCACGAGATGCTCCGCCAGTTCGAGGTAGACCCGAATCTTCGCCTAGGCAAGATGTCGAAAGGGATGAGGCGCAAGTTCGAGCTTGCACTGGCCATGGCACATGATCCGGAACTGCTGCTGCTCGATGAGCCGTCATCCGGATTGGATCCGCTGGCCTGGCGGACGATGATCACCATGCTGCACCGGTACATGGAAGGCGGCGACAGGACGATCTTAATGGCTTCCCACGTCATTGAGGAAGTGAAACGGTTGGCCGATTACATCGTATTCATGGTGCAAGGGCGCGTGCTCGGGATGTACGAGAAGGATGAACTGCTGACAGGCTGGCATATCTTCTACGTACAGGAGCAGCAGGCTGCGGCAAGCATATTGGATCGCATGCCTGGACTATGCGCAATCGAACGATCCGGAAGCATGACCAAGGCCGTGTCGAACCGTGCTTACGAGGCGGAAGAATGGCTGAAGCATGAGGGCATCGTCCCGAGCGGCAGACAGGCATTGGAGCTTGACGATATTCTAGCGGTGCTGGTCGAGAAGGAACGGCTGCAATCGCGTCAAGAACGAAAGGAGTTCATACGATGAATCCATTGAAAGTAGAAAAAGTCATGAAGCAATACGGCGAATACACGGCCGTGAACGGCATCAGCTTCGAGGTGGCCAAGGGCGAAATTTACGGCCTGCTCGGCGCGAACGGCGCGGGCAAGACGACGACGATGCGGATGGTGCTAGGCCTGATTTATCCGGACGGCGGTAAAATTCTGTATCACGGCAAGGGATATACCAATGACCAGCTCCGCATGCTCGGTTATTTGCCGGAGGAGCGCGGCCTGTATCCGAAGGTGAAGGTCAGCGACCAGATCATCTATCTGGCGCAGCTGCGAGGCATGAACGCGAAGGACGCAGACCGCAGCCTGAAGATGTGGCTCGAGAAGTTCAACGTGCCGGAATATTACGGCAAGAAGGTCGAAGAACTGTCGAAAGGCAATCAGCAGAAGATCCAGTTCATTGCGTCCGTGATCCACAACCCGGACATTCTCATTCTCGACGAAGCGTTCAGCGGACTCGATCCCGTGAACGTGGAGCTGCTCAAGACGACGGTCAAGGAGCTGCGCGACGGAGGCAAGACGATTCTGTTCTCGACGCACCGGATGGAGCATGTCGAGGAGCTATGCCGCAACATCACGATCATGCACAAGTCGAACCCTGTCGTGCAGGGCAGCCTGAAGGAGATCAAGAAATCTTTTCCGCGTGAGCGGGTCGTGGTTGGCCTCGATAACGAGAAGCCGATTCAAGGGCTGGAAGGGTTGTCCGGCGTGAAGAAGGTTGACAAGCATGAGAGCGTCTATGAGGCATGGATCGATCGGACGGAGGTTGCGCAGGCGATTCTGGCGCATGCCATGAGCCAAGGCGACGTGACGCGGTTCGAGCTGAAGGAACCGACGCTTAACGAAATTTTCATCAGAACGGTGGGTGAGCGCATTGAATAGTTTCATGACGGTACTTGCGTTTACGGTGCGGAATAAGCTCCGTACGAAGGCTTTTGTCATCACGACATTGATAATTGCAGTCATTCTCAGCATCGTCGTCAACTTGCCTTATATCATCTCGCAATTCTCCTCGGACGAAGCGGACCGGGTTGGATTCGTGGAGACGAATGCGCCGGAGATTACGTCGAAGCTTCAGCAATTCTACGGCACGATGGAAGAGCCGGATATCGAGCTCGTCTCCTTCCCGGATGCCGGTTCGGCGGAAGCGAATGAAGCTGCGCTGAAGAAGGCAATCGCGGACGGCGACATCAAGGGCTACCTTGAATTCGAGACTGCGGAAGGCGCTGCGTTCCCCGCGGTGACGTACAAGTCCGAGAAGCTGATGGGCAGCACGGGCACGCTGGCGAACGGTCTCTTGATCATCAAGAATGAATTCATCCTGTCCGGTACGAACCTGACGGATGAGCAGAAGCAAGAGCTGGCATCGCCGGTCGAGATCGGCAACGTGCAGATCTCGGCGACCGAAGGCGCAGGTTCCGTCGGCGACGGCAAGACGGAAGAAGAGCGCGCGGTTGCAATGGGCCTCGTGTATGTACTGATCATCGTCCTCTTCATGGGCGTCATGATTACCGGCCAATTGATCGCAACGGAGATCACGGCAGAGAAGAGCTCGCGCGTCATGGAAGTGCTCGTGACTAGCGTCTCGCCGCTGAAGCAGATGTTCGGCAAGATCTTCGGGATGTTCCTCGTCGGCATTCTGCAAATCGGAGTCTACATCGCGGTGTTCATTCTGAACTTGTCGTTGCCGCATAACAAGGAAATGCTCAGCAGCCTGAATATCGATCTCGGCAGCATCGATCCCATGCTGCTGGTCTACGCGGTGATCTTCTACCTGACGGGTTACTTCCTGTACGCGACGCTGTTCGCCGCAGTCGGGTCGATCGTCAGCCGTACCGAGGATCTGGGGCAAGCAGTCATGCCGCTGACCTTCTTATCGCTAGGCGGTTTCTACATCGGCATCTTCGGCATGACGAACCCGACCGCCGCATTCGTCGAAGTAAGTTCGTTCATCCCGTTCTTCTCGCCGTTCATCATGTTCCTGCGTATCGGTCTTGCGGATCCGGCGATCTGGGAAGTGGCGCTGTCGCTCGGCATTCTCGTCGTGTCGATCCTGCTGTTCGGCTGGCTGTCGGCGAAGATCTACCGCACAGGCGTGCTGATGTACGGCAAACGCCCGAGCTTCAAGGAGCTTCGCAAAGCGATGAAGGCTTATAAGATTTAAGGTAATTATACGGCACTCTTTGTGAATAATGGTTACGACTGAGACCAGTTACAACACCGATTGAGACTTATAATATGTACGAATGAGATCCATGTTAAACAGACCAGGTAGATCGATCCTTGATCTAGCTGGTTTTTTTGATATGGCGTGCCCAGCTAAGCACGCATCTTCTAGCCGGTGAAAGTCCGGTCGCGGGAGGGGCCAAGCCCCCGCGTAGCTAGGATACCTGCGTATGGCGAAATCTGTACGTAGAAGCGTATCGACGAA